>USKR01000384.1 GCA_900555215.1 uncultured Ruminococcus sp. | reverse complement strand
AACCTCATCCAGTCCGGCTTCTGCCTGTTCCAGCACTTCTTCTATAATTTCCGGAACTTTTCGGACTGCAAACTTAAAGACCGCCTGTCCATCCATATGGATATATGACTCACTGTCATTTTCCTTATCCCAGTCTTTACGATGTCTGCTCAATTCGGTCAGCGCCGGTCCTTTTGATCCGTTTGAATGTGCCGCCATATGCACCGGAGCGCCCTCTTCAGCCCGCAGGATCACAGCTCCTGCGCCATCTCCGAAAAGGATACAGGTTCCGCGGTCTGACCAGTCAACCAGATTGCTCATGCTGTCCGCCCCGATGACCATGACCGTCCTGTAAAGCCCTGCGCTTATGTATGCCTGTGCCGTATTAAAAGCAAGCACAAAACCTGTACAGGCAGCGTTCATATCATAGCCGGCGGCATGTACAGCGCCGATCATTTTCTGCACTTCGCACGCCGCACAAGGGAATATTGTCTCAGAAGAGGATGTCGCAACAATGATCAGCTCAATCTCATCCGGATCAATCCCACTCTGCTCCACTGCTCTAAGAGCTGCCTGCCCTGCCATATAAGAAGTTGTCTCCTCCTCAATGATGTGTCTCTTTCCTATCCCGGTTCTATCCCGTATCCACTCATCGCTTGTGTCCACAATCTTCGCCAGATCGTTATTGCCCATCACACGATGCGGTGCGTAAGAACCGGTTCCGCATATTTTTCCTACCATCATCGTTCTCCAAATCCGCCAAAATTACTTTGACTTTTAAATACTTTGACTTTCAAAGTATATCATACTGTTTTTATTTGTCAATATAATTTCTTAATAAATCTGTAACATTTTTCAGGTTTTTTCCATTCCGCCTTACCGCCTGATTTTCAGCGCCAGCATTCTTTTCCTAAGCCATAGCGGTTTAAACTACAGCACCTATTATAATTCTTTTATGAACTCCAGAAGATCATTGAGCGTACCCGTATAATCTGTTTTATATGTTTTTCCATTCCGATTTTCCATGGTATCTGTCACAAGATAAGTCCTAACCCCCAGCCGCTGTATTGCAAGATCCTCTTCTACATCATTTCCCACCATCAGACATTCAGCCGGATCCAATTCATACTTTTCTAAAATTTCACGGAAATACTCCGGATTTGGCTTGCAGTATCTGCAATACTCATATGTAGTGATTTCTTTAAAATCTCCAGCATCTAGCCCTGCCCACCGAATTCGGTTCATTGTCGCACACCTCGGAAATACCGGATTAGTGGCAAGGTAAGTCTCTATTCCTTTTTCTTTTGCCGCTTTTACGAGCTCGTCTGCGATCGGAACAGGTCTGGTCGTGCATATTGCCTTATTAAAATCATTTTCATAAAAGTCCAGGGCAATCGCTTCTGACTTTTCTAATGAAAGAGGAAGCTTTTCTTTCATATAATTCCAGAATGCCTCCCTGTTCGTCTGCGATCCGTCATTCCGAACCATCGCCTCATAACCGCCCCAAACCGATGTGATAAAAGCTTTCGGATTCAATAGTACTCCATGGGAAACATATGCTTTTGCCAGAAGCGGCATATAAAAGCGCACAAATTCCTCCTGTACCATAGGGAGCAGCGTCCCATCCAGGTCAAATAAAATATGTCTGATCTTCATTTCTCTGTCTCCTTGCTGTTTTACATTGAGGGAATTTTACAACTTTTTAGAATACGCGTAAAGTGCTTTGATGCAGTCTTAATTTATATTTAATGTGTTCTTAATCTCAAGAATAGTTTCGGAAAGATACTATCCTTTCCTGGAAATCCGCAACTTGCGGCTGCTGATTAAAAAAAAGCGCCCGGTCTCTGTCTGAGACCAGGCGCTCTTCATATGCCGCAGGCCGGGGTCGAACCGGCACGGGTATCACTACCCACGGGATTTTAAGTCCCGGGCGTCTGCCAATTCCGCCACTGCGGCTGATATAAATTATTCTCCCCCATCTGATGATGGGGGAAACGACCCAGAAGAGACTCGAACTCTCGACCTC
>USKR01000383.1 GCA_900555215.1 uncultured Ruminococcus sp. | reverse complement strand
AATTTCAACATAGGATACTCATATCCCTCTGCCGCATACCCGCAGGACACCATAATCTCTCCCGGATTTACGGTCCGCTCCATATCCTCACTGTAAAAACTGCTCAGGTCATAATCTCTCAAATCTTCTGCCAGACGCTTTGCCCTTGTTCTGGAGGCTGACAGCAGAACAACCCGGTACCCCTCCCGCTTCAGCCTCTTCAGATCACGGGTGAGAAGCTCAAAACTGCTGTTATAAGGATTAACTCCTTTCGCCTGGATGCTGTACGATTTTTTTACACGGAACATTCCGCACCTGGACTCCAGAGTCGTTGTTCCGATACCTCTGTACTCGTTCATCCTGCCGATAATATCTTTTGTCTGGAACACTTTAAGCTGCTCTTCACGGGCTTCGTCCATTCCCGCCTCAATCCTGTTCTCCCGGCTGTGAAAGTACTCCTGTTCCACCTCTTCCGCCATCTCCTGAAGACGATGCGGCTCATCAAGAAAAAGAAGAGTCTTGTCTTTCGGAAAATACTCCAGAAAAGAAACAGTCTTAAGCCCGTCCGCCCAGTTTTCCGAAGCCGGATATATAGTGATTTCACTTAAATTCTCCACAGAGCGCTGACTCTCAACGTCAAAACTCCTTATGGAATCAATCTCGTCCCCCCAGAGCTCGATCCGCACGGGCAGCTCCTCAGTCAGCGGAAATACGTCCACTATTCCTCCCCGCACGGCGAACTGTCCGGGACCCTCGATCTGGCTCTCTCTCTCGTATCCCATGGACGCGAGGCGTCCCTCAAATTCTGTCAGATCCATCACGTCTCCTCCGGCCGCACAGATCCGCGCTGCCCGTATCTCCCCGGGATGCGGCAGACCGTCAAGGAACGCATCCATAGTAGTGATCACTGTGACAGAGGATCCCTCCTTTTTTTCGATCAACGCCCGGAGCACCTGCATCCTCTGATCTGTCAGTACCTTCCCTTTTATGTCCGCATAGTAAAAAAGGAGATCCCTCGCAGGGTACAAATAGACATCATCCGTAAAAAGCCTGTACTCCTCATACGCCTTTTTCGCCTTTTCCTCACTGGAAAAAGCGATGACCCTGTACTCAAAGCCATCGCCAAGCGCATACATCAGATGGGTCTTCTGGGTATTGGTGCATCCCGCCACCTGTATGATGCCGTTTCCTTTTTTCCTGTCACGTAATAATTCCTGATAATCCGCAAGTTCTGCAAGCGGTTCCAGTAAAGCCTGCATGTTTCTTATCTCTTCCTTCTATTCTTTCTTTTTACGGTTAAATTCATTCATCGCTTCATTAAGCTGTCCGGACAGGATCAGCTCAGCCGCGCGGACCGCATTGTCATATCCTTCATCCATCATTTCTCTCTCACTCTTTGAGAAATGTCCGAGCACATAGTCCGCAAGGTCATATCCCTTTGGCTTTTCTCCTACTCCCACTTTGATCCGGGGAAATATCTGAGTCCCGAGATGCGCTATGATATTTTTGATGCCATTGTGCCCTCCCGCGCTTCCTTTAGCCCGGATGCGGAGCTGGCCCACGTCCAGACTGATGTCATCATAGATCACAAGGAGCTCATTCTCTTCATCTACCTTATAATAATCCACAAGGCTGCGTATGCTTTCCCCGCTTAAATTCATATATGTCTGCGGTTTTGCCAGGATCACCTTCTGCCCCTCGATAATGCCTTTTCCTATATATGCTCTGTGTCTCTTTGTGTCTACTGCTATATTGTATTTCTCCGCGATCCGGTCTATTACATCAAAGCCTGCGTTATGTCTTGTGCCCTCATACTGTCTGTCAGGGTTCCCAAGTCCTGCTATGATAAACATTTTCTGTCATTCTTCCTTCCCGTACTTTTTTCGGCGCCCCGGGGATCCTTCTGTCCGCAGACAGCTCCCCGTTTTTTCCGCAAAAGCTATTTTACAGCATCCTCCCCTGTTTGTCACGCAGTCCCCATGAATATTTTCCTTTTTCCGGTCATAAACTTATAAAAAACGGACCGCCGTA
>USKR01000382.1 GCA_900555215.1 uncultured Ruminococcus sp. | reverse complement strand
CTTCTGTTTCATACACTTTTATCTCCACCTAAAATAATCCATGCCGTGATAATACGGACATGGATTATTTTACAGGGAGCCTTCATATTTCCGGCATCATAAAAACATCAAAACAACATCATCCGAGTATTAATTCATGTTTTACATATTAAAAACAACCTGACCGTTCTCCATGATCAGGAACCGGAACTCGTACGCTTTGCCACTGTCATCTGTGATTGTAAAAACAAATTCATTCCCTGTTTGTATTTCCCGATACTGAAATTCCGAGTATCCGTACCGGGGATAATAATCATTCAGGAGCCCTCTCATCTGCTCGGCAGTTTCCCCGGAATCCCCTTTTTCCGCCTGCCATCCCGGATATACGGTAAACGATACCATGTATCCCGTCTCGTCGTCAAAACAGATTTCTATTTTGGAAAAATCGATTTCCCTCAGATCCGAATACCATACACAATCCCAGAATACTCTCGTTGTACCCTCATTTTCTAATTCAGAGACAAGCACAGGTGTAAGGAGGCATTGAATCTGTCCCGGATCTTTTGCAAGCCCGTACCGTATCAGCAGCTGCAGAAGCTCCTCTGCCCTTTTTTCTGCTGCCTTTTCATCCATATATTCTCCGTTCCTTAACTCTGCCGACTCTTTCATTGTTCCTGCTTTCTCCAGTATATCCAGGAGATTTTCCTCGTGAACCAGCGGAAGCTCTTTGTGTTCGTCCCTGACCGTCACTGTTTCCCGCTCCATTTTTATGTCTGACAGCCAGGATGTAACCTTCGGAAGGAAAAAGCCTGCCGCCGTAAGAATCAGCACAACAGATGCAAGGATTTTAGCTCGGTTCTTCATTTCGCACTCCTTTCAGGGCGACCATTACCACAGTCCCTTTCTCTGCCATACTCCTGAAACGGATATATCCTCCGTGTATGTCTGCAATCTCCCGGCAAAGAGAAAGCCCAAGTCCGGTTCCGCCCGCCTGCCGGGAACGCGACCTGTCCACCCGGTAAAACGGATCCGTCAGGTGCTTCATAGAGTTCTCCGGGATCCCGCATCCATTATCTTTCACAAAGATCCGGCATCCATTTTTTATCATCTTCTGAGTAATAATAATCTTCCCGCCGGAATCCGGCATGGCATTAGCCGCATTTTCTACCAGATTTTTCAGAAGGCAGTAAACCAGGTCCGGTTCAATTAAACATTCTCCCGGCTGCACCCTTGTCTCAAGAGCAATACCTCTTTTTTTATATATGGGAGCAGTATTTTCTTCCAGTCTCCGGATCAGGACTGCCGGGGAGCACAAAAGAAATTCTAAAGGTTCTTTTTTGATCATGAGCATATTCAAAAGTTTCATGGACAGGTTTTCCAGCCTTTTCCCTTCATTTACAATATAATCTCCCGCCTCTTCCGCCTCTTTCCCATCCAGCATCCCGCTGCGGATCAGATCCGCATATCCGATGATGGATGTCATCGGCGTCTTAAGTTCATGTGAAAAGTTTCCGACAAACCTCTCCCGGCGCTCTATCTCATCATTCAGCCCCCGTATCTTCTCTTCCAGATGATCCGCCATTCTGTTAAAGTCTTCCCCCAGCTGTTCAATCTCATCTCCCGAACTTACCTCCACCCTGCAGGAAAGGTTCCCGCCGGCGATCTCTCCTGCCGCGTCTGAAAGCTTTCTCATATTTCTCGTCAAAATCAAAGCCATACTGTATGACACGAACGCACATATGATCACCGTAAAAAGAAACACGCCCTGACAAACGCGCTGCCAGTCCTGCCTTTCCATAAATAGATCTGTCACATCCCTCGCCATATCCAGCCGCACATTTCCTTCCTCTGTCAGAAGGACTCCCGACAGGCAGAGGATATCCCTTGTCCCGTCCCTTTGCAGACGGATATCACAGGTGCCCTCCTCCGGCATTACTCCGGATGCGTCAAGACTGGTATCACCGGATTCAAAGATCAGCCGTTCCCCGTCTTCCCTGAATCGGATCATTTCCCATAAATCCTCGTTCTGAGCGCTGATTTTAAAGATTGCGCCC
>USKR01000381.1 GCA_900555215.1 uncultured Ruminococcus sp. | reverse complement strand
GGAGAACCTGACAGCGGTCCGGGTAGTCAAGGCTTATGTAAGAGGAGAGGATGAAATACGCAAGTTCGGGGAGGTAAATACAAATCTCCAGACCCAGTCCGAGCGGGCATTTAAGCTTGCTATGACCAATATGGCGGCAATGCAGTTCGTTATGTACGGTACGATCATCAGCATTCTCTGGTTCGGAGGTGGGATGATCCGAGTGGGGACGATGCAGGTGGGAGAACTGACCGGTTTTTTAAGCTATGTACTCCAGATCCTGAATTCTCTGATGATGATCTCGAATATCTTTCTTATGCTCACACGTTCCCTCGCATCCGGCAGGAGGATCATTGAAGTGCTGGATGAAGAGATTGATATCAAAGAAGATCAGGCACGGGATATCGCGGTCACAAAGGGCGAGATTGAGTTCAGGCATGTTTACTTTAAATATAAGAAGGAAGCGGCAGAATATGTGCTTTCGGATATAAGCCTGCATATCAGGGCGGGACAGACTGTGGGGATTGTTGGTCAGACGGGTTCGGCAAAGACCACTCTGGTCCAGCTTATACCGCGTCTCTATGATATCTCTGCCGGAGAGCTGTTGATCGACGGACAGCCGGTGGAGCGATATCCACTGAAACATCTGCGGGATGCGGTGGCGGTGGTTCTCCAGAAGAATACGCTTTTTTCCGGTACTCTCATGGAAAACCTGCTGTGGGGCGACAGCGGCGCCTCCAGGGAGGAGGTTGAGGAAGCCTGCCGGATCGCAGGGGCAGACGAATTTATCGGCCGTCTTGAGAAGGGTTATGATACGGAAATGGGGCAGGGAGGAGTGAATATCTCCGGAGGACAGAAGCAGCGTCTCTGCATTGCCCGCGCGATCCTGAAGAAACCGAAGGTATTGATCCTTGATGATTCTACGAGCGCGGTGGATACGGCTACGGAGTCACGGATACGAGAGCAGCTCGCTCAGAAGCTCCCGGATATGACGAAAATCATCATTGCCCAAAGAATCTCATCTGTGCGTCATGCGGACCAGATCATTGTGCTGGATGACGGGAAGGTGCAGGGCATTGGCACGCACGAGGAACTGATGGCAGGAAATGAGATCTATCAGGAAATCTATGATTCCCAGAAGGAAGGAGCGGATCTGTAATGGCAAGATATACCGGATATAAACGCCCGAAAAACACAAAGAAAGCGCTCGCAGAACTGTTCCGCTATATGGGATACCATAAATGGCTCCTGCTTGTTGTAGCGGTGCTGGTGTTTATAAGTACAGGGGCGAACGTGGCGGGCACGTACCTCCTCAAACCCGTGATCAATCAATTTATCCTGCCGGGGGATATCAGAGGGCTCATCTATGCTCTGACCGGAATGGGGATCATGTATCTGTGCGGGGCACTGTCTACATTTGGGTATAACCGGCTGATGGTAAAGACTTCACAGAAGGTAGTGGCGGATATCCGCCGGGATCTTTTTGCACATGTGCAGAAGCTGCCTTTAAAATATTTTGACGACCACACACACGGAGAGTTGATGAGCCGGTTTACCAATGATGTGGATACGGTGCAGGAAGCGCTCAATAACAGCTTTACCATGGTGATCCAGAGTTCTCTGACTCTGACTGGCACTGTAGTCATGCTGCTCGTTCTCAATGTGTATATGTCTCTGATCGTGATCGTGTTCCTGTGTATCATGTTCTTTTTCATCAAATGGAACGGGAGACGGAGTAAAGAGTATTATGACAGGCAGCAGGCGTTCCTTGCGGAGATCAACGGCTTTGTGGAAGAGATGGCGGCAGGGCAGAAGGTGGAGAAAGTCTTTAACCACGAAGAAGAGGACCTGAAGGTATTCCGGGAGAAAAACGAGGCGCTGCGGCGGGCGTCCACGAAGGCTCTCGGCTACTCCGGGATGATGGTGCCCAGCATTGTGTCCCTGTCGTACGCGAACTATGCGGTGTCCGCCTGCGCGGGCGGGCTGCTGGCCATTGCGGGGATGATGGACCTGGGGAGCCTTGCCGCTTACCTTGTGTATGTGCGGCAGAGCGCGA
>USKR01000380.1 GCA_900555215.1 uncultured Ruminococcus sp. | reverse complement strand
TGACCTGCGGCATAATGTAGATAAGCGGGATCAAAAGGACAAACTTTCTCATCACTGCGACAATAATCGATTCCGCCGCTTTGCCCAGCGCGTTGAAGGTCATCTGGCATGCCATCTGTATTCCGAACAGGAACATAGACGCCATATAGATCCTAAGCGCTGTCCCGGTATAGTCCATCAGTTCTGCGTCTGATGTAAACATAGCGGCAAATCCGCCGGGGAACACCATGACCAGCAGCCACAGCAGCACGGAATATGACATACTCACTTTAAGGAGCAGCTTAAACGCTGACCGTACCCTTCCCGAATCTCCGGCTCCATAACAGTAACTGATGATCGGCTGGGCGCCCTGCCCCAATCCCTGAAGAGGCAGCATTGCGAACTGCATAACGCTTGTGAGGATCGTCATTGCTCCAACTGCGATATCGCCGCCGTATTTCTGGAGGGAGCTGTTAAAACATACCGAGATCACGCTCTCACTCGCCTGCATGATAAAAGTTGCGCCCCCCAGCGCAAGACATGGAAGTATGATCTTCGGTGTAAGCCCGAGATTTTTTTTCTTTATTTTCAGAAAGGATCTCTTCCCGCACAGGAAACTGACAACCCATATACAGGAGAGAGCCTGCGAGATGATCGTTGCCAGCGCGGCTCCCCTGACGTCCATATTGAAGCCGAAGATAAAGATCGGGTCCAGGATGATATTCGACACTGCACCGATCAGGACGGAAAGCATACCTGTTTTTGCAAAGCCCTGGGCAGTAATGAACGCATTCATCCCCAGGGTGATCTCCACAAAAATCGTTCCCAGAGCATAGATATTCATATAAGACACGCCATATCCGATCGTATTCTCGCTGGCTCCGAAAGCCATGAGGAATTCTCTGTTCCAGATAAGCAGCACAGCGGTTAACACAACAGAAATAATGATCTGCAGGACAAAGCAGTTCCCAAGTGTTTTTTCCGCTGATTCATTATCTTTTTTTCCCATAAAGATCGATGCCCTGGGCGCTCCGCCGTATCCGACCAGCGCCGCAAATGCGGAGACGATCATGATCAGAGGCATGCACACTCCCACTCCTGTCAGTGCGGTGGCTCCGATGTCCGGAATATGGCCGATATAGATCCTGTCTACAATGTTGTACAACATATTGATCAGCTGTGCCGCAACTGTCGGCAGCGCAAGCTTAAGGAGCAGCTTCCCCAAAGGCTCTGTCCTTAGAAACTCTTTGTCTCCATTAGCTCCCCCTGAATTTTTAATTTCTTTTTTATCTGCTTGTTCTATTCGAGTCATGATCTTTCCCTTCCTTCCATTGCTCTCTTGATATTCTCCGTCAATCTGTCAAAAAACTGCCTGTATAACCCCACTTCATCTTTCGTAAATCCTTCCAGGACTGTGTCAAGAAACTTCTCTCTCACTATGTCGATACTTGCTGTGACCGGACCTGCCTGAGGTTTCAGTTTCAGATGGATCTTTCTGCGGTCTTCGGTATCCGGAAGCCGCTCCAGAAGCGATTTTTGTATCAGCGATTCTACAGCTTTTGACACAGCTCCTTTGGAAAGCATCCGCAGCTCTACGATATCCGCCGCTGTATCTTTTTCCGGATTATTCTGAAGAAAACTGATAATATCAGCCTCTATGACTGTAAGATCATGTTCCGTACAGACCTGTTTCAGCATCTTATCATACAGGCGGAACAGGCTCCGTATTCCCATGAATAATTCTGTAGACTTGCTCATCTCCATCCCTTCCTTTTTAGTTTCTTTATAAACGGTTTTTTTATAAACTATTTTGCAGGAATAATTATAGCACTCTAATTTCATAAGTCAAGAAATAAAAACAAAAAGAGCCCGGAATATAATTTCCAGACTCTTTCTGAGAGGCGCAGACCGGATTTGAACCGGTGAATCAGGGTGTTGCAGACCCACGCCTTACCACTTGGCTACTGCGCCATGCTATGAGCACTCTGTGCTATTTATTCTACTCATGCATCTTTTAAATTATACCAAAGCTTACATAATCCGTCAAGCATTTTCA
>USKR01000379.1 GCA_900555215.1 uncultured Ruminococcus sp. | reverse complement strand
ACAACAGAGGTGGGAAGGAAGATCCTGGAAGAGCATCCGGGAACAACAGGAAGCCTTGGGTGTGCGATTTCAGAGGCGGTTGAGGTGGCGACTCACACAGAAGGATACAGATATGTGCTCGGAAGTGTGTTAAATCAGGTGCTTTTGCATCAGTCAGTCATTGGCGTAGAGACAAAGATCGCAATGGATAAATACGGGATCAAGCCGGACATTATTATCGGATGTGCCGGCGGAGGATCAAACCTCGGCGGATTGATCTCACCGTTCATGGGCGAGCAGCTCCGCGGAGAGGCGGATTATCAGTTTATCGCCGTAGAGCCTGCGTCATGCCCGAGCCTTACAAGAGGCGTGTACGCTTATGATTTCTGCGATACAGGAATGGTATGCCCGCTGGCGAAGATGTATACTTTGGGAAGCGGCTTTATCCCGTCTGCAAATCACGCGGGAGGGCTCCGCTACCATGGCATGAGCTCCGTCCTGTCACAGCTCTATCATGACGGGTATATGGAGGCACGCGCGGTCGAGCAGACTTCCGTATTTGAGGCGGCAGAAAAATTTGCCCGTGTGGAAGGTATCCTTCCGGCTCCGGAGAGCAGCCATGCGATCAAAGCCGCGATCGATGAGGCGATGAAGTGCAAGGAGACAGGGGAGGAGAAGACGATCCTCTTCGGGCTTACAGGCACCGGATATTTTGATATGTATGCATATGAGAAATTCCATAACGGAGAGATGACAGACTATATCCCGACGGATGAAGATCTGAAAGCCGGGTTTGACGGAATTCCGAGATTCCCGGGGAATATGGAATAAAAGCGAAATAAAATGAAGGGAACCAGGGGACTTGGGGAAGCGGTTATTCTGAAAAGATCCCCTGGTTTTCTTTGCCTGTTTTCCCAGAATATTCAAAATTTTTTATAAATATTCGAACTTCTTTTTTTTGAAAAATAATTGTTGACTTTTTAACGATGAGATAGTATTATATCACTTGTGGTCAGCACCGAGCGGTAAAGATCACAGCCAATAAGGAATGCGGAAGTGTCGGAACTGGCAGACGAGCAAGACTAAGGATCTTGTGACATTCGTGTCGTGTGGGTTCAAGTCCCATCTTCCGCATTGATGAAAAGTCTTGAATTTCAAGGCTTTTTTCTTTTATTCTTTTTCATCCGGGATAATCAGTTCCGTGCGCCCGGTCAGCTCGTCCAGCGACACTCCGAAATAATCGGCGATCCTGATAAGTGAAAAAACATCAGGGGGAGTGACTCCGCACTCGTAGGCGGACAGGGTCTGCCTTCCGATATTGAGTTCTGAGGCGAGGACTGCCTGCTTCATTTCCCGCTGCCTCCGCAGCCTCTTGATATTTTTACCGATTACATTTTTCATAAAACAACTTTCTGCCTGTCCGATAACAATTCTATTTTAACATGCAATTTATCTGCAAATAGTATATATCCATATTATGAGTATAAATATATGTAAAAATATAGTACAGTGACGTGTTTTCTCCTGAACACAGACAGTTATCAGGTCCTGACACTGTTTTGGTGCAGAAAATGATATCCTCAATATGAGTGCCACGATACATTGCATTTGGATAGCACATCCGTTTCTTTAAGATACAATAAATACAAAATACTAAAGGGTGTGAAGCACGTTGGATAACCGAGTGAGAGAGCTGAGGTACGAGAGAGGGCTAAGACAGGAGGATCTTGCAGGAAAGATCAATGTTTCCCAGCAGACGATCAGCCGGATAGAAAACGGGACTAATTCGATCCCGGCAGATATTCTTATTCATCTGTCCAGATATTTTCGGGTATCTGCAGATTACATATTGAAATTATCCGATACAAGAGTGACTCAGGAATGTCGTACTGAAGTGGAGAGAAAGATTGAAAAGGGAAAAGATTTTTTCCTTGCTTTTGAAAAATTGAGCAGGACAAATCAGGAACTGATCGGATGCCTGATGCGGCAGCTGATGGAACAGCAGAAATAGAGTAACCGGTAAATAAAATGGTGAAAAAAGAAAGAATCTTTTATGG
>USKR01000378.1 GCA_900555215.1 uncultured Ruminococcus sp. | reverse complement strand
TCCACCATGTTGCTCAGCGTCTTCTCAAAGAGCGCTTTCTGGGTCACCACTCCGACCACCAGGGTTCCCTCCTCGATCAGGCTGATCGTCCCGTGCTTCAGCTCTCCCGCGGCATACGCCTCGGAATGAATATAGCTGATCTCTTTCATCTTCAGGCTTCCCTCAAGACTGATCGCATAGTCAATGCCTCGTCCGATAAAGAAGATATCCTTTGCATTGGCATACTTGCTTGCAAACCACTGGATGCGTTCCTTATCGTCCAGCGTCTTCTGAATCTTCTCCGGAAGCCTTCCCAGTTCTGCGATCAGCTCTCCGTACCGCTGTTCATCGATCAGCCCTTTTGAGAACGCCGCCTGGATCGCCAGGAGATATACCGCGATCAGCTGTGTGCTGTATGCCTTTGTAGTGGCAACGGAAATCTCCGGTCCCGCATATGTATAGAGGATGAAATCACTCTCGCGGGCAATGCTGGATCCTACCACATTGACAATACCCAGCACCGGCACTCCTTTTTCCTTCGCCAGACGAAGTGCCGCAAGACTGTCCGCAGTCTCCCCGGACTGGGATACCACGATCACCAGAGAGTCCTTCATAAGCTTTGGATTCCTGTAACGGAATTCTGATGCAAGATCCACCTCCACCGGGATATCCGCAAGATCCTCCATCACATATTTTGCCACCATTCCAACATGGTATGCCGAACCGCAGGCAACGATATAAATTCTCTCAAGACCTGCCAGCATCTCACAAGTAAGCCCGACTTCAGAGAGATCGATCTGACCGTCCTTTACATAGGCGCCAACCGTATCCTGCACGGCTTTGGGCTGTTCATGGATCTCCTTAAGCATAAAATGCTCATATCCGCCTTTCTCTGCGGATTCTGCATCCCACTTGATCTCCACCATATCCTTATGGATCTCTTCGCGGTCAATATTATAGAAGTGGATCTCATCCTTACCAAGTTCCGCGATCTCCATGTTTCCGATATAGTAAACATTTCTTGTTCTGTCCAGGATAGCAGGCACATCAGAGGCGATCAGACAGCCCGACTCGTTTTTCCCGATAATAAGCGGGCTGTCTTTTCTCGCCGCAAAAAGCCTGCCCGGGCAGTCTTTAAACATCACGCCGAACGCATAAGAGCCTCGGATACGCAGCATTGCCCGGGTAAGCGCTTCCAGCGGCGTCCCGGTCTTCTTATAATAGTAGTCTACCAGCTTAACAGCGATTTCCGTATCAGTCTGAGAATAAAAGCTGTACCCTGACTTAAGAAGCTTTTCTTTTAACTCCTGGTAATTCTCAATAATCCCGTTATGTACGAGCACAACAGATTTATCTTCCGTGCAGTGAGGATGGGCGTTATTCTCAGAAGGCTCTCCATGAGTTGCCCAGCGTGTATGCCCGATACCACAGGTCCCCGGCACCGCCATCCCCCCGTCTGTCTTTTCCGCAAGGATCTTCAGGCGTCCCTTGGCTTTCACAACTTCGATCCTGCCCGTCTCCTCATTGCGCACAGCAATACCGGCTGAGTCATATCCTCTGTATTCCAGCTTTTCCAACCCTGACAGCAGGATCGGAGCCGCCGGTTCTTCTCCTACAAATCCAACGATTCCACACATGTGATGTAATCCTCCTTTGTCTTAAAACAAAAAGGTGATAAAATCTTCCCTTATTTTTGAAAATCTTATCACCAATCCAGAACAATATTATTTCTCCAATACAATCAGAAATACTATTCCCGGTTACGGGGTTTATCATAGCATTACAGAGTGCGCTCTGTCAATAGCCTCAGCATCCCCTTATCTTCCTGATGGCACTCTTATTTTTTCATCTTCGGTTCAAAAATGAAAGATGCAATATATCCGAAGATCAGAGCTGCGGATATCCCGACCGCGCTTGCCTTAAATCCTCCCATGAACACTCCGATGAACCCGTACTTATCTACCGCTTCCTTCACTCCCTGCCAGAGGACATTCCCAAAGCCCAGGAGCGGCACTCCCGCGCCTGATCCGGCGAACTCCTGGAATGGTTTGTATATC
>USKR01000377.1 GCA_900555215.1 uncultured Ruminococcus sp. | reverse complement strand
ATTCTACCGCACCCGGGGCAGGTGTGTCAAGGTGAAATCCGATTGATCTCTCTGAGCGCCTCCTCCGCTGTGACCACTCTCTCTTTTGTAATACAGCTCCGAAGCACTGAGATTCCTTCTTCGTGTTCTTTGATCCCTGACGTTGAACCGCAGAGATCTTCTATTACCGTGCAGTCCACCAGGTCGTCATAAAAGTCAAAAGCACTGTGGAGTACGCAGCATCCTGTATTCACCCCTGCGAAATAAACTTTTTCCACATTGTTATCTCGAAGATACTGTCTCATTTCTTCATTCCAGCAGCTATACTTATCTTTGTCAAACACTTTTTCCATGATCGGGACGAGAGTTGGAATGATCTCCGCCTCTTTTGTGCCTGCCATGCAGTCTTTCCATCCCTCGAACACATAGCACGCCGTATGCTCGTGATTGACATACCGGGTTCCTGCCGTAAGTGCCCTGCCTTTAATCATTTCGTGAAAATCGAGTATCTTTCTGTCAAGTCCTGACGTATATTTGTTCACGAACCCATTCTGCATATCAATGATCAAAAATAATATATTTTTCATAAAAAGTGCCTCCAGACATATAGCTAAATAAATACTGTTGATAGATTTTACCACAATATCTGTTATTTATCCATGGAAAAGGATCTTTCAGGCACTAAATGTCCGAGATGTTAATTCTCTCCCTCTCTTCTTTTGCATCCTCTTTAAATAGGATCACAGCCTCATAAGGCTTCAGCTCTTCACTCAACTGCTCTCCCGGATAATTATGGATCAGCATCTGCGCATTTTTCCACTCTTCGGGCAGAGAGTATTTGACCAACTCCCCGGTAAAGTTCGCGCACACGAGCATCCTGCACTCTGCGTCTGTACGCGTATAGGCAAAAATCTGCTCATCTTCAGGCATCAGAAGGCTGAAATCGCCGTCCGCAAAAACAGGATATTCCTTTCTTAAGTGTACAAGCTCTTTATAAAAATTATACACAGAATCCGGATCATTTTTCTCTGACTCTGCATTGATCTTTACATAGTTCGGATTCACGGCGATCCACGGAGCCCCTGTAGTAAAGCCGGCATTTTTTTCACTGCTCCACTGCATGGGAGTACGGGCATTGTCACGGCTTTTAGCATAGATCGAGCGCATCACGTCAGCCGGATCATATCCCGTCGCCAGTCTCTCATAATACATATTGGTCGTCTCCACGTCCCGGTAATCTGTAATATCTTTGAACTTCACATTCGTCATTCCCAGCTCTTCGCCCTGGTAGATATAAGGAGTCCCCTGCATCCCGTGAAGGACTGCTGCCAGCATCTTTGCAGACTCTGCGCGGTATACTCCGTCATCTCCCCACCTGGATACTATGCGGGGCAGGTCATGATTGTCCCAGAACAGGCTGTTCCAGCCGCTTTTGTGGAGCGCATTCTGCCATTTTGCCAGGCATTTTTTCAGCTTCACAAGGGAAAGGGGCGCAAGATCCCATTTTTCCTTTCCTTCCTGCTGATCCAGACCGATGTGCTCGAACTGAAATACCATGGAGAATTCGCTGCCGTCAGGATTGCTGTATTTTTCAGCGATTTCCGGCGTCGCCCCCCAGGCTTCCCCGACTGTGATGAGATCTCCCTTCTGAAAGGTCTCCCGGCTCATCTCCCTAAGAAATTCATGAAGCCGCGGTCCATTGTTTGTGATCCCCCTGTCCGGTTCCTTTGCGATCTGATCGATCACATCCAGGCGGAAGCCGCCTGCTCCCCGGTCCATCCACCAAAGGATCATGTCATAGATTTCTCTCCTCACCTTCGGGTTCTCCCAGTTCAGGTCCGGCTGTTCGGGAGCGAACTGATGGAAATAATACTG
This sequence comes from uncultured Ruminococcus sp., assembly GCA_900555215.1. Classification (GTDB taxonomy): domain Bacteria; phylum Bacillota; class Clostridia; order Lachnospirales; family Lachnospiraceae; genus Mediterraneibacter; species Mediterraneibacter excrementipullorum. Next base: position 197 of record USKR01000377.1, on the reverse strand, counting down.
CTTCACTTCCGGCACCCACTCCCACGCAGGGCCTCCGAACGCTGCCTTCATGTCATTCGGATAAACTCCTTCCTCGCCATCGCGCCACACATAATAGTCATGATAAGGGTTTTCCCTGCTCTTCTTTGCCTCCTGAAACCACCGGTGTTCATTGGAAGTGTGGTTGAGCACCAGGTCCATGATGATACGGATCTTGC
>USKR01000376.1 GCA_900555215.1 uncultured Ruminococcus sp. | reverse complement strand
GTCATTGAGCAGCAGCCCTACGACAGCCGCAGGCACGGATCCGATCAGCACTTTGATCCAGATCTGCCATGTCATCATCTTCTGTTTCTGGGTTTTCTTCGGCGAGAACGGATTCAGCTTATGGAAATAGATCACAACCACTGCCAGGATCGCTCCGAGCTGGATCACCACCTGGAACATCTCAAAAAACGCATCTCCCTGTTTCAGCTGCAGGAATTCATTCAGCAGGATCAGATGGCCTGTGCTGCTGATGGGCAGCCATTCTGTGATCCCCTCCACAATACCGAATATGATCGACTTTAATATCTCTAACATACTCCTTTTCCTCCTCTGAGCACAAATTTTTCAATCGCTTCCGCCACGCCTTCCTCTTCATTCGTCAGCGTGATATGATCTGCAGCCTCTTTCACCTGCTCCTCTGCATTTCCCATGGCGACGCCAAATCCCGCTTCACGGAGCATAACTGTATCATTATCGCCATCTCCGCATGCCATGATCTCTTCACGCCTGATACCGAGCAGCCTGCCAAGGTTCACGAGCCCTGTCCCCTTATTGACGCCTGCCGCGTTTATTTCTATATTATATTTCAGCGATCCCACAAGCTCCAGGTCAGGTTCTGCCTCCAGTTCTTTCCATGCCGCCCGGCGCTCTTCCATATCCGCAAAAAGCGCCTGCACCTTGTCAAGTCCTCTGTTCTCCCGCTCCAGAAGTTCAAAGATATCGTCTACGGGGATCCGGGTTTTTCTCATATAGTCCCACATATTCGGATTCTTGTGGTAGCATTCTACCTTCGCCATCTTATCCGCCGGCGCATATCCCTGCCCGTCGAAATAAATCTCTTGAAGAGTATCATATTTCCCGCAGATTTCCAATGCCTTTTTTGCGGAATCCGGAGGGAGAAGATGCTCCTCCAGGATTATATTTTCCTGCACGTCGAGGATCCTCGCGCCATTAGATGTGAGAGCATATCGCATTCCCGGGAACTCTCTTAGTTCTTCCGGGACGCCCATCCACGGTCTGCCTGTCGCAACAAGGACAACAATACCCTCTGCTATTGCCCGGCTGATCACATTCCTCGTACGGGGCGTGATCTCTTTTCGGTCAGTAAGCAAAGTACCGTCCAAATCCAGACCTATCATTTTTATCCTGTGTTCCATTCCTTATCCTTTCTGAATGCCGTCAATTCAGTTCAGCCGCGCCAAATTGTAATAGTTCAGCCGTGCCATTCGAAAAACCGCACTGATGTGCAAATTATAAATCCATTCTATCAGAGTTTGCCAAATTACGCAATTTATAGTATAATAGATTTCCGGCAGCTTAATTAATTGCACTGAGAAAGGAATTTTAGGTATGAAACTCTACAAAAAACGTTGGGTCCAGTCAGGAGTCGTTCTGATCAGCTCCCTCGCAATTGTACTTTCAGTTTTTCCTTCTTTCGCAGACGAGGATATATCCAGTCTGGAAGGACAGAGCACTAACCTTCAAAGCGAACTGGAGGGCATCAATGAGGAAATCCTCTCATTGAGCGAAGAAATTTCTACCGCTGAAATGCAGATTGAGATCATGAACGGCGAGATCGAGCGTACATCTGACGCGCTGGCCGAGGCGGAAGAAAATGAAAATCAGCAGTATGAAGATATGAAATCCCGTATTAAATATATGTATGAGCATGGAAATGCAACACTTCTTGAGATGCTTTTCTCTGCCGAGAATATGACGGATTTCCTGAATAAAGCAGACTTTATTGAGAACCTCAGCGAATACGACAGGACGGCTCTCGATGATCTGAAGTCAGTACACGAGCAGATTGAAAACCAGAAAGAGACTCTGGAGATCCAGCAGGCTTCACTCAAACAGATCCAGACCGATCTCACTGCACGGCAGAACGAGCTTCAGGCCAAAGCAGAAGAAACTTCTACCAACCTGGCAGATGTACAGGCACGGCTTGAGCAGGCAAAGGCAGAAGAAGCCGCCCGCATCGCGGCTGAACAGGCTGCACAGGAAACGATTTCTTCCGGAGGCGGTTATGACAACTCTGTGATCAACGGGGGGCCGATCGATGCCA
>USKR01000375.1 GCA_900555215.1 uncultured Ruminococcus sp. | reverse complement strand
AACGTATTGTACTTTGGAAGAGGTTTTAAATCCTTCGTTCCGTTTTCGACAGTGGATCACACACGCAGTCTCAGCACTTTTCTCTGCCGCATGCAGCCCTGTATCCGAATGACCGCCCGTGTTCAACGGTCCTTCATCTTCTGCCCCTCTGTTGAAGCTGTCTTTCACTGCCCGAAATGCTGACTGCATTGGTTCCAGCCCCTGTTCAGCCGATGTATAACTGATCATCAGGTTATCCGTGCGGAAGATCTTACGCGAAATATCTTTTAAGTTCCGGATAAGTTCTGCCTTATACCCGTCAAAATCTTCTTCGATCGCTTTCACGACTTCATAAAATCCGATCCCGTCCGTATCATCCTTAAACTTGGCGATCGGCGATGTATATGACAGAGCGCGCAGAGCAGCCGTCGTATGCCCTGAGGAGAGGAAGGACATCTGAAGCCTTGATCTTAGCATGGCGATAATCTCTTTTAACCGTTTTTCGTCATCCAGCTTTGACTCCATCAGGATCTCCCGCATCATGGAGAAGAGCACGTTCATTTTCGGATACAGCGCCTTTCCCTTCATCTCAAATGTGGCGCGGAACTCTTTTTCTTTTACCTTAGTGACATCCGCATACAGCTCAAGGGAAGTACCGATCCCGCCTGTATGGACGTTGATCTCGTTAAACAATGCACCGTATTCATAATTTGTTGTGTCTATAATTCCGAGAACACTCTGCAGGATTCCCACATAAGGCAGCATCTTTTCCTCTATGCCGGACAGGTCAAACATGAGGGTAACATACCCGATTCCGTTAGTCTCCACATTGTGATGCACCATTTTCACTCCGTCCGCGTCCATCTCTGTATTATAGATCGGCGCGGTCTCCCGTGTAATATCCTCCCGCCTGAGCACAGGGATTTTTGCCAGATCCTCCGGCGCGGACTCTTCTTCCTGATACGCCTCCAGTTCTTTCGTCGCGCTCACCAGCGCATCCACTTCTTCCGGTGAAAGGCTCTCCTTATATGCTTTCAAACGCTCTGCAAGCTCTTTATCCATACGAGCGGTACGTCCTCTTTCCGGACGGATGATCACCACCGCTCCGTGAGTACTATCCAGCAGGTATGTGCGGATCAGTCCTTCAAAGTATCCTGTAGCCACCTGCTCTTTCAAAAATTCAAATGTCGGGATTGCTTCCATATGGATAAATGGTTTTTCTTCATCATAGAGCCAGCTGTCAAAGAGCTGGAGCCCGTACATCAGCCCCCTCGGGTAATTGCCGAAATCCGCCTCACGGAAACGGAATTCATAGTAATTGATCCCCGCGCGCAGCGCCTTCTGATCTATGCCGTTTTCTGCGATCCCGCGCAGAGTATCCTCGATCACGCGGATAAATTCTTCCTTCTGCTCCATGTTTGCATTTTTTGCTATCACAGAAAAGATCGGCTGAAATACTCCATTATCATAGGAGCCCATTATATCTTTCCCGATCCCCGCGTCAAGAAGCGCTTTCTTAAGGGGAGCCCCGGGCGCTGACAAGAGTGCATAATCCAGGATCTGGAACGCCAGATAAAGTTTTTCATCCAGAGACGTACCGATCACCTTATTATAGGAAAGGTAAGTATTATCCTCCTCATTTTCATCGCTTGCTATGGAATATTCCTGGATGATCTCCTTCATCTCAGAGAACGGCTCCTGATACCGGATCTGGGAATCCACCTGGATCTGGTCAAAGTCTGACAGATATTTCTCATCCAGCCACCGCAGCTTTTCTTCCATATCCATGTCCCCGTAGAGATAGATATAGCTGTTGGACGGATGATAATATTTCCTGTGGAAATCAAGGAACTGCTCATATGTCAGCTCCGGGATCACTTCCGGGTCTCCGCCGGACTCATTTGCATAGGAGGTGTCCGGGAAGAGAGAGTTCAAGATCACCCGGTCCAGCACTCCCTCCGAAGACGAGAACGCTCCCTTCATCTCATTGTAAACCACGCCGCTGATCTCCAGATCTGCATCTGCATTGTCCAGCTTATAGCTCCATCCCTCCTGACGGAATGTCTTGTCACTCTGATAAATATTCGGATAG
>USKR01000374.1 GCA_900555215.1 uncultured Ruminococcus sp. | reverse complement strand
TTCTTGAGGCTGTCGTAGAATTAACTGAGCAGGGACGGCTGTTTACACAGGATGTGTATGAGGATTTTATTGATGAGGTAAAGAAGAGAAAAACAGTAGTCAAGGCATTGTGCCTGCACATTGCGCATGACTGTAATCTTGCCTGCAGATACTGCTTCGCTGAGGAAGGCGAATACCACGGACGCCGGGCTCTTATGTCTTATGAAGTGGGAAAGAAGGCGCTGGATTTCCTGATCGCCAATTCCGGGAAGCGGAGGAATCTGGAAGTGGATTTCTTCGGCGGGGAACCGCTGATGAACTGGCAGGTAGTGAAAGATCTGGTTGCTTACGGCAGGGAGCAGGAAAAACTTCACGACAAGCATTTCAGGTTTACGCTTACCACTAACGGAGTGCTTCTGAACGATGAGGTGCAGGAGTTCGTCAATCGTGAGATGGACAATGTGGTCTTAAGCCTGGATGGAAGGAAGGAAGTTAATGACAGGATGCGTCCTTTCCGTAATGGCAAGGGAAGTTATGACCTGATCGTGCCGAAGTTCCAGAAACTTGCCGAGAGCAGAAACCAGCAGAAATATTACATAAGAGGAACATTCACAAGAAATAACCTGGATTTCTCCAACGACGTTCTGCATTTTGCGGAACTTGGGTTTGAACAGATCTCTATAGAGCCCGTGGTCGGCGAGGATACGGATCCGTATGCGATCCGTAAAGAAGATCTGCCTCAGATTTTTGAGGAGTATGATAAACTGGCGAAGATCATGGTGGACCGCGAGCGAAGCGGCAGAGGATTTACCTTCTTCCATTTCATGATCGATCTGGAGGGCGGTCCAAGCGGCTTTCAGGCTGCGGTTCAGGTACAGAGTACCTGGCGGTGACTCCGTGGGGCGATCTCTATCCCTGCCATCAGTTCGTGGGGCAGGAAGAATTCCTGATGGGAAATGTGGATGATGGGATCACCCGACCGGATATTGCGGATGAATTCCGCGGGTGTAGCGTCTATTCCAAGGAAAGCTGCAAAAAATGTTTTGCGAGGTTTTACTGCAGCGGCGGCTGTATGGCAAACTCATATAAATTCCATCACACCATCAATGATACATACGAGGTGAGCTGTGAGATGGAGCGCAAACGCGTAGAATGCGCGATCATGATAAAAGCGGCTCTGGCTGACGCCTGAACCGGAAGAAAAAAAGAAAGGAATGTACAGTCATGAAAAAGAGCAGAGGCATAATCAGCCTGATCCTTGTGGCTGCTGTCATGGTCCTGATCGGCGTGACGACGATCCACGGGCTGGACTCTGAGGGGATGGGAGCGGCAAGGAACATTAATCTCGGTCTTGATCTGGAAGGAGGCGTGAGCATTACCTATCAGGTTAAGGGAGAGACGCCTTCTCAGGAGGACATGGACGACACGGTATACAAAATGCAGCGCCGTGTCGAGCAGTACAGCACAGAGGCACAGGCATATCAGGAAGGGAATGACAGGGTAAGCATTGAGATCCCCGGAGTAGAGGATGCCAACGCGATCCTTGAAGAACTGGGACAGCCGGGTTCGCTGTATTTTATCAAGCACTACGACAGCGAGGGTAACGAAAACTATACCCTTGGAGCCGATGGTTATGTTCTTAATAAAAGCATCGACGAACTTCAGGGAACAGATTCTATTGTCCTGACGGGTTCTGAAGTGAAGAATGCTACAGCCGGGTCATTCCAGCAGTCCACTACCGGAGCTACGGAATACGGCGTGGATCTGACTCTGAACGATGAGGGAACAGCGGCATTTGCGGCGGCGACAGAAGAGGCATATAACAACGGAAAAGACACGATCGCCATTTACTATGACGGTGACCTGATCAGTGTACCGCAGGTAAATGCAATCATTGAAAACGGGCAGGCACAGATCTCAGGCGAGGGTATGACTTACGAGGAAGCGGATAATATTGCATCTACGATCCGTATCGGCGGCCTGAATCTGGAACTGGAGGAAATAAGCTCCAAAGTCGTGGGGGCTCAGCTCGGCGAAGAAGCAATCAGCACAAGCCTTATGGCAGGAGCGATCGGGCTGGCTATCGTATGCCT
>USKR01000373.1 GCA_900555215.1 uncultured Ruminococcus sp. | reverse complement strand
TATCCGCCCCGGCAAGGACCGCGTTCACCGCCGCCTGATCTGCTGTATACTGTTCTGTGATTGCCCCCATATTCAGCGCATCTGTGATCACCATGCCGTCAAATCCCATCTCTTCCCGGAGGAGATCCGTGATCAGGGTTTTTGACAGCGTTGCCGGCGTATTATCCCCGGTCACGTTCGGACAGGCAATATGGCTCACCATGATCACCCGCACCCCGTCGTCAATTCCATTCTGGAACGGTACCAGTGCCTGGCTTTTCAGTTGGTCCAAATTTTCTTCCACATATACATATCCTTCATGTGAGTCTGCGGTAGTCCCTCCATGCCCCGGAAAATGCTTGTACATTCCGATGATCCCCTGATCGTTCAGTCCTCTCAGCTCCGCGGCAGCCATCCTGGACACCAGGGCAGGATCTGAGCCGAAAGACCGGTACCTCACCACTTCATTCGCCGGATTCGTCAGGACATCTGTGTCCGGGGCGGCATCCATGTTAAATCCAAGGCTGCTCAGATATGCACCGATCTCCGATCCGATCTCATAAGCCTCCTGTTCATCTCCTCTGCTTCCCACATCGCTCATATTGCCAAACACCGGGACTCCAAACGCGGGATTGCTCCCCACTCTCGCCACTGTGCCGCCTTCTTCATCAACAGACAGGAATACCGGGAACCCGCTCCGCTCCCGGGCATAGCTCTGTGTATTCATGAGCATGGTCCTTGTCTGTTCCGGTCCGATCAGATTCTGCGAAAAATAGATAATCCCACCCACCGGATACGCGTTAAAAGCCTCTCTGGTCGCTTCTGCCGCCGGATTCTCCGGTTCCCCCACAGGAGTCTCCTGCTGTTCCTCCTGCGTATCAGTCTTCACGGTCTCCCCTTCCCGTTCCTGCCGTTCTCCGGCGCCCGGCCTGTCCGCTCCTGCTCTATCCCCACGGATCAGGAACCAGTATACCATCCCCGCCAGGATCAGCAGCACAGCTGCAGCAGCGATCCCCCAGATCCATCCTCTGCCTTTCGTCTTTTTGCGTCTGTTCCCGCTATGGCTTTTTCCCATCCTTCTTTCCCCTTTGCACAAGCTCTCAGCGCTTCACAAAATACTCCTCATACCATACAAGGAATGTATAGATAGTCCATACCTTTCTCCAGTTGTCTGAATTACCTCCCACATAGTCAGCAAAGATCGCATTGATCTCGTCCACGTCGAAAAATTTCTCCGCGATCTCACTGTTAAAGAGCCTTCTCACATCCCCGTTATACCGCTCGTCCGCCATCCAGATTCGGATCGGTACGATAAATCCCAGTTTCTTGCGGAACGCGATCTCCTCGGGAAGCACCTTTGCCGCCGCCGTGCGCAGCGCCACCTTATTCTGCTCTTCATTGACTTTATATTTTGACGGCATCCTGGACGCGATGTCAAAGATCCTGCGGTCAGTCAGCGGCATCCGGATCTCCAGCCCTGCTGCCAGGCTCATCTTGTCCACATTCAGGTAAATATCTCCCTCCAGCCAGATCTGGATATCCACATCTGACATCTTTGTCAGCGGATCCAGCCCCTCTGTCTCCTCGTAGATCGGACGTGCAATCTCGATCGGAAGGACATCCGGATCATATTTTTTGAGAATACGTTTTTTCTCGTCCTCTTTCATGATGTTCGTGTTGCCAACATAAAACGTCTTCAGATTCTCGCCGTAGCGCTCTGCATTGCGGTACATGTTGTATCCGCCGAAAAACTCGTCCGCCCCCTCGCCGGAATAACAGATCTTCGTATGTTCCGCCGTGGCGCGGCATGCAATCGCAAACGCGATCGCCGACGCGTCTCCCAGAGGCTGCTCCATATTGTACATCACATACGGCACGATCCCGAAATATTCCTCCGGCGTGATCAGGCACCGTGAATTCTTCCTTCCCAGGATCTCCGCTGTCTGCCTTGCCAGCCCCGACTCATCAAAGCGCTCTTCCTCATATCCGCAGGAATCCGTCATCTCCACATCAGACATTGCCAGCACATAGGAGGAATCCACTCCGCCCGATAAGAATGACTCCGCAGTCTCATCAGCGGTTTTCACCTCCGGCATGATCTCCTTCAGAGTCGTATGGATCTCAT
>USKR01000372.1 GCA_900555215.1 uncultured Ruminococcus sp. | reverse complement strand
CCGGATTTGATCGGTACAAGGTCATTCAGAGCCTTAGCCATCGGAGCGAGGCAGTTTGTTGTACAGGATGCTGCGGAAATGATGTCGTCATCCTTTGTAAGCTCTTCGTGGTTTACATTGTAAACGATCGTCGGAAGGTCATTTCCAGCCGGAGCGGAGATGATAACTTTCTTAGCGCCTGCATCAATGTGTGCCTGAGCTTTTGCTTTGGATGTGTAGAATCCTGTACACTCCAGAACTACGTCAACGCCGATCTCTCCCCACGGAAGCTCTTTAGCGTCAGCTTTTGCGTAGATTTTGATCTCTTTTCCGTCAACTGTGATGGAGTCCTCTCCAGCCTCAACCTTGTCAGCCAGTGCATATTTGCCCTGTGTTGAGTCATATTTCAGTAAGTGAGCCAGCATCTTCGGGGATGTAAGGTCGTTGATTGCTACGATCTCAAATCCTTCTGCTCCAAACATCTGTCTGAAAGCGAGACGTCCGATACGTCCAAATCCATTAATCGCTACTTTTACTGCCATGATTAATTCCTCCTAAGAATTTGAAAATATTTGACTGTGTTACAGTCATAACAATGAATCCTTACAGGCAAAACATTGTTAAGGATTCATCAACTAGAATAATTGTACTAAAATGGAAACAAAAATTCAAGTACTAAATACTAATTTATTAGAAGTCTATGCTCCTGAACTCGGGCGTGCGGTCCTTATATTCCACATAATACTGAAATCCGCACAGCTTCAGAATCTCCGCCGCCTGCTGAAACTCATACGCCACATGCTCCGGCCGGTGCGCGTCAGCCCCGATCGTAACGATCTCCCCGCCCAGTTCCCGGTAGCGTTTCACCACATCCGGATGTGGATTGCAGAAGCCAAGTCCATATTTCAGCCCTCCCGTATTCATCTCCAGACCTTTTCCCATAGAAATCAGCTTTTTCAGCACTTCATCGATCTCATCCGCGAACTTCCGGTAAGAATACTCCTCAGCCTGATGCTTCCCATAGCGCACTACATAGTCCAGATGCCCGAGAGAATCAAAATCTCTCACGCCGTCAAGGCAGTGAAGAGTTTCCACAAACGCCTCTCTGTACGCCTCTTCATCCGGTCTGCCTTCAAACAGCTTTCCATAATAAGGATCCATTCCCCGGATCAGATGAATCGAGCCGATCACATAATCAAAAGGATACGCCTGTACCAGTTCCCGGTACGCTCCTCCCAAATGGGGCTGCAGACCGATCTCGATCCCAATCCGTATCTCCAGCCGATCCCGGTATTCTTCCCGGAGCGGGATAAGCATTTTGAAATACTTATCCGTATCGAACTGAAACGGCGGCTCTTCTCCAAAACTCTCTCCCCCCTCCTGAGGCGGAAAGTCCAAGTCCATATGATCTGTGATACAGACCGATTCCAGCCCGCGTTCCACCGCGGCATCCAGCATGCTCCTCACAGGCGCCTCGCTGTCAGTAGAAAACTCCGTATGCATATGGGAATCGCACAGAATTCCCCCTGCCGCCCCCTCTTTTACTCTATTCACAGGATCGTACCTCCTCCCAGCACATATTCACCGTCATAGAGCACCAGCGCCTGTCCGGGTGTCACCGCCCTCTGCGCTTCTTCAAAATGGCAGGCGATCTCATCCTCTCCCGTTCTCTCCGCCGTGCACCATGCGCCTTTATGATTATACCGGATCTTTGCAAAGACGCGCTTCGGCTCTGTCAGATCCTCCACTGACATGAAGTTCAGCCGGTCTGCCCGAACCGTATGGGTCAGTGACTCTTCATACGTACCGATCACGATTTCATTTGTCTCCGGCCGGATCTCCAGCACAAACGCCGGGTATCCCAGAGCCAGACCCAGTCCTTTGCGCTGTCCCACCGTATAGTGGACGATTCCTCTGTGCCGTCCCAAAACGCGCCCGTCCGGAGTCACAAAGTTTCCTGTCGGGATATTCCTTCCCGTCCGCTCTCTCACCTCTGACTCGATAAAGGAGGCATAGTCCCCGTCCGGAACGAAACAGATGTCCTGGCTGTCCGGCTTGTCTGCCACAAGAAGCCCGATCTTCTCTGCAATAGAGCGTATTTCATCTTTTGAGTACGCACCCACCGGCA
>USKR01000371.1 GCA_900555215.1 uncultured Ruminococcus sp. | reverse complement strand
CACGGATCTCCGGGATATGGTCGCCGATGTCAAATCGCTTCTTCATATCTTTAATCGCCTGGATGAACCGTCTGGCAGCCTCGGAGCAGGGAGTCTCTTTATCAGCAAGTCCGGCTGCGACGGCCAGGTGGGCCAGCTTTTTGTGAATTTTTTCACCGTAGGCTTCCAGTATCATAGGAAGGATCACCGCATTGGCAAGACCGGGGGGAACATTGTATTCTCCGCCAAGGGAATGGGCGATGGCATGTACATATCCCACATAAGACTTGGTAAACGCGCATCCCGCATAGAAAGAGGCATGCAGCATATTGCGGCGAGCTTCCACATTGCTCCCGTCTTCATATGCGGTGTCGATATTTTCAAAGATCAGTTTCACCGCCAGGAGCGCATCCTTGCGTGTCCCGTAGGTGGTGGAATTGCCGATGTAAGCCTCCACGGCGTGGGTCAGTGCGTCCATGCCTGTGGTGGCGGTGATAAAGGGCGGCAGGCTCAAGGTGACCTTTGGATCCAGGACCGCATATCTGGGAATCAGCGGAAAATCGTTGATGGCATATTTGTACCTGGTCTGGGCATCCGTGATGACTGCTGCCAGCGTGGTCTCGCTCCCGGTGCCAGCAGTGGTGGGAACAGCCATCAGAAGAGGCAGCTTTCTGCGCACCTTTAAAATGCCCTTCATCTTTGCCAGAGACTGCTTTGGCTTTGCGATCCGGGCGCCGACCGCCTTGGCACAGTCCATGCTGGAGCCGCCGCCGAAGCCGATGATGCAGTCGCAGCCATTGTCCAGATAGAGCTTCACAGCCTCAGCGACATTGACGGTGGTGGGATTGGCTACGGTTTTGTCATAGATGCAGTAAGGAATCCCGGCATTTTCAAGCGCTTTTTCCAGGCGGCGGGTCAGTCCCAGCTTCCGGATGCCTGCATCAGTGATGATCAGGACCTTACTGCATTTTTTCTTCTGAATGACCTCGGGCAGTGCTTTCACGCTGCCGACGATTTTGGGTTTCCGGTAAGGCAGGAACGGCAGAGCGATTTTCAATCCTGTCTGGAAGACCCTGCAATACATTTTTTTGAAATGATTCATGAGAACAGATCCTTTCCGGTGCGGAAATATTACGCATCTTATTTTATAATTCACCTGAAAAATATTAGCAGTTGCATTGTGGTTTGTCAATAAACCGGGGAGGACGTGGAGGAGCAAACCGGTCTGTGCAGGTTTGGATTTCTGAGATATTCTCATTCAAAAACAGGATCGGATATGATAAAATGGATCTTGAAAATCGAGCGGAGAGTATCTGACCGTATAGGGACCGTAGTCCTTAAGGATACCAAATAGGGAGGAGAACAGACATGGGCAAAATAATCGAGCTGGCACCCCTGGCGGGAAAAGAAGAGAAGCTGGAACAGATTTCTGATTATCTGAAACAAATCAAAACCGAACTGGCAGAGCTGGTAGAGGAATACGAAGAAGACCAGGCAGATGCAGGGAAGGCAGATACATTGACAGAAGCATTGGATGCTCTGGCAGATGCGTATGAAATGATAGAAGAAGTGATCTTGGATGAATGATCAAGATGAACGGAAGCAGATAATCCGAACGGGTATTGACATTATCAGCAGGATAACGATAATGATAGATAGAAAATATACAGTAGACAGGAGTGTTTAAGAGATGAAAATAGCAGTAACTTATGATAACGGGAACATTTTTCAGCATTTCGGAAGGACAGAATCCTTTAAGGTGTACGAGGTTGAGGACAACAAAGTGGTCTCCAGCGAAGTGATCGGTTCCAACGGCGTCGGACATGGCGCGCTTGCCGGGCTGCTGTCTGAACAGTCTGTGGACGTGCTGATCTGCGGAGGAATCGGCGGAGGAGCACAGCAGGCGCTTGCTGAAGCGGGAGTTGAGCTGGTCGCCGGTGCTGAAGGCGATGTGGATCAGGCAGTGGAAGCGTACCTGAAAGGCGAACTGATCTCCACAGGAGCGAACTGTGATCATCACCACCATGAGGACGGACACAGCTGCGGCGATCACGGGGAAGGTCATTCCTGCGGCGGACATGATGAAGATCATTCCTGCGGGTCCGGGTGCGGGGACAGCTGTGGAGGCGGCTGCGGATCACA
>USKR01000370.1 GCA_900555215.1 uncultured Ruminococcus sp. | reverse complement strand
GGAAACAGAACTGAGCGGAGACATATCTTATGACCTGGACGAACAGGCATTAAAGTTTTTTGTCCGCACATCTGATTCTGAGTGGTTTATGGAATTCATGCAGAAGTACCGCTACATATGTAACCCGGATTATTTCCTTGATTTCCGGTGGGGGCTGAGCAGCGGGGAATATAACCTGCTGTCAATGTTTTCTTCACTATATTATATATTTGACGCAGATTACACGAATAAAAAGAACGGAGAATATACGATCTGGAACCTCGAACCAGAGCATCCGCCATTTTCAGATAAGACAGCGTGTAACAGTGTGGTGCTGATGATCGATGAGGCGGACCTGTCATACCATCCCGAGTGGCAGCGTCAGTACATTTCGATTCTGACAGCATTCCTTCCACGGATATATCCCAGGGAGTGCTGCCGTGATATCCAGGTTATCCTTTCCACACATTCACCGCTGCTGCTCGGAGATGTGCCGCAGGAGAATGTGATTTATCTTAGCTGCGACGGGGAAGGGAATCCGGTATGTGTGACAAAGAGAGACGGTTACGGAACTTTTGGGAAGAACGTGCATTTGCTTTTTAAAGACAGCTTCTTCCTTGAGCATGGCACGATCGGTCAGTTCGCACAAAGCAAGATCAATGGGACATATAGAGAACTGCTTGATCTTGAGCGTGAAATAGACAGGGCGAAACAGGCCAGACAAGGATGGGCGAGAAAAAGGGAGAAATTGATATCAGACCTCAACGGCCGATACCGGAAGCTGGCGAAGGTGATCAGTGAGCCGCTTATCCGGGAAAAGATGAAGGAGAAGATCGGTTCGCTTCTGCGGCAGCTGGATGCGCCTGTACAGAGAATGGACAGACCGACGGAAGAATACAGCCAAATGTCGGATCAGCAGCTTCGACGGCAGCTCGCTTATATTGAAGAGGAACTTGAGAAGAGAAACTTAAGATGAGGCAGATAGAGAACAGATGATAAAGATAAAACCATATTACGATCACCCTGCTCATAAAAAAATCTTTGACCGATACTTATATCTGGCCGCGCTTGTCCTTCCGTTCCCTCCGGAGGCGGTGATCGGGGATGAGAAACTAACAGTGGATGGAAAAGAGATTACGACAGAGACGGTGCTGCAGGAACGCCTGCAGCATTGCAAAACACAGCTGGGAAAAAAGTCTAAAAAATATAAAGATGCATTGGCCGCATATTCAATTAACAGCAAACTGAAAGGTGGAGCTGAGCTGTTCGATCAAGAGCAGCTCCTGGCGGCAAAGGTCATACAGGAGGCAAGCCCCGAGCTGTACGAATATTTATACGAAACGGATGACAAAAGTATAAGTCCGGCAGATGTGCCTCCGATGAAAAAGGAGCATGTCCGAAGGCTGCTCACTGTTCCCATGAATAATCTGGATAATGACCTGAAAAAGATCGGGCAGATTGATGGAGAGACTATCAAGACGATAAATAAAGACACATACAGAAGAACGAAAAGCGACGAACTACAGGATTTTGTATTCCGGTATGAATCATTTTCGAAAAGAGATCAGACGTTTCAACTTTTAAAAGACATGGACGTCAATGTGTGCCCGTACTGCAACAGGATCTACACTGTAACGCTGACGGAGAAGGGACACAGGTCAAGACCACAGTTTGACCATTACCTGAGCAAGTCGAAGTATCCTTATTTTGCTATTTCCCTTTTGAACCTGATCCCTTGCTGCGGACTGTGTAATCAGGCGAAGAGCAATAAAGAAGATCAGATACTTTATCCCTATTTTGAAGAGATGGGCACGGATGTCATGTTCCGGACAAAGGCGGAAAACGGTCTGACCTATCTGACAGGATGTCCGTCTGCGGAAGATGAGTTCAGTATCGAGCTGGAAGAGACGGACAGCATCACACCGGAATTGCTAGAGAAAGTTCAAAAGTCGAAAGACGTTTTTCATTTGACGCAATTGTATAACGAGCATAAAGATTATGTGCTTTATCTATACAGAAAAAGATATATGTTTTCTGATGAATACCTTCAGATGATCTGCGACAGCTTCCCTGAAATAGCGGGGAAGTTTGACGAGCTGAAAGGACTGCTGTATCTTATGGATCTGGAAAAAGAACAGTGGGGG
>USKR01000369.1 GCA_900555215.1 uncultured Ruminococcus sp. | reverse complement strand
CACTTCCCCGAAAACGATAGGTTTCTCATCAATAGGGCGGTTCCGGTAACTGGACACCAGAGCCATCACGATCCCCAGGTCAATGGCCGGCTCGTTCATGCGGATTCCCCCAGCGATATTCACATAAGCATCCGAATTTCCCAGAGCCATGCCCAGCCGTTTCTCCAAAACTGCCATAAGCAGGTTCACTCTGTTATAGTCAGTGCCCGCGGCAGTCCGCCTAGGCATCCCAAAATTGCTGTGACATACAAGTGCCTGGATCTCGATCAGGATCGGGCGGGTTCCTTCCATGGAGCACGCCACCACAGATCCGGAGGCATTTTCCGGTCTGCCGCTGAGCATGTATTCAGAAGGATTTTCCACTTCCTCAAGACCGGTCTGGCGCATCTCAAACACCCCGATCTCATTAGTGGACCCAAAACGGTTTTTCACTGCCCGGAGGATCCGGTAGGAAGCATGCCTGTCCCCCTCGAAATACAGCACGGTATCCACCATATGCTCCAGCACTCTCGGTCCTGCCACCGTACCCTCTTTTGTCACATGTCCTACGATAAACACAGGAATGCACAACCCTTTCGCCAGCTGCATGAAAATATTGGTGGATTCCCGCACCTGAGACACGCTTCCAGGTGCGGAGGACACTTCCTCACTGTACATTGTCTGGATAGAGTCAATGATCACCAGCTCCGGCTTCTCCTTCTCGATCACGCCGCGGATCGTCTCCAGATTCGTCTCGCACAGCAGATATAGGCCGGATGCAAATGCTCCCATGCGGTTCGCCCGCAGTTTGATCTGTGCCTGAGATTCCTCGCCGGAAATATACAACACCTTCTTCCTGTCCGCGAGGCGCTGGCATACCTGCAACAGAAGAGTAGACTTCCCGATCCCTGGATCGCCGCCCACCAGAACAAGTGAGCCAGGCACGATCCCTCCGCCCAGAACCCGGTCAAGTTCACGGATTTCTGTCCGTATCCTCACATCATCATCCGCCGTCACATCATTCAGAGGGATTACTTTTGCATCCCTGACAGATTCCCTGACAGATCTTGTTGACGCTGTGGTCCCCTTTGTGACACCGCTGCTGACCCTTTCTTCTACAAATGTATTCCATTCCCCGCATGCCGGGCACTGCCCCAGCCATTTTGATTCCTCATGCCCGCAGTTCTGGCAGAAGAATACGCTTTTTTTCCCTTTTGCCATTCTATACCCTTTCTGTCACACAAAGACTGTGCCCTGCAATAAAAATGGGGCGGATGCACCATCCGCCCCTGCTGGTCCTGTCAGCCTGACACATCTTTTTCAGCGTCCGTCCGGCTAATCACCGGCATATTCTCAACATTTAACAACCTTTACATGAACATTCTGATCTGCCGCAAGTTCCACACTGACACTGAGCTTACCGCTGAGATTTGTATTCATCCGTCCTGCAGACTCGCCGCCGATAAACACCTCATATTCGCTCTCCGGCTCAAGCTCAAGCGTAAACTGTACATCTCCGTTCGCTGAAACAGTAAACTCAACTGCTTCTCCGGTCTCCCTGAAATTCTCGACCGCGCTTCCCGGAACAGATTCATACACGAACATGCCGTTCTTTTCCATCTTTGTTATCTCTGCAAATGTCTTCACTTTATAGATATCGCCCTCAAACTCGAAATTGTCCTTCTTTGTTTTTGCCGCGAGCGTGTAATCACCAAAACTGAGTGTACCGTCATTTTCTGCGCGCAATAATTCTTTCACTGCTGCCATTGCATTTTTCCTCCTAAGTATTTCAGTAAATTTCTGATATCGATATTATAATATAAAGCCTTTGTTTTTTCTACTGAAATCTCTGTGAAAATCATACTGGAAAATCCTACCGTTTCCTCATTGCTTCTCCTCCGTCCGTCCCATTTTCCTGAAATGATCTTCAATCTTTCCGTACGATAAAACGGATCTCTTTTTTCACAGTTCCCGCTTCCACATGATCTCCCGGTTTGACTTCCCCGTTCAGTATCGCCTCTGCCAGCTTATCCTCCAGCTCAGTCTGGAGCGCCCTGCGCAGAGGCCTTGCCCCGTATTTCGCGTCTGTGCCCTTCTCGACGATAAGAGCCTTCGCGGATTCTCTCAATGTAAGCCGGATATCCATCT
>USKR01000368.1 GCA_900555215.1 uncultured Ruminococcus sp. | reverse complement strand
GCAGCATCAATGACAAAGTCCACTCCACTCTGTCTTCTTTAGTAAACGGATCTCTCCGGACCTATCTCCAGGATCCCATCATAACAATGCGGGGGGACCGCTACTGTATCCCCGTAAAAGCCGAATACAGAGGTCAGGTACAGGGACTTATCCACGATCAGTCTTCCACCGGCTCCACTCTTTTCATTGAACCGATGGCAGTGGTCAAGCTCAACAATGACTTAAAAGAACTTTACGCGAAAGAACAGGAAGAGATCCAGGTGATCCTGGCACGTCTCAGCGAGGAGGCCGGGCAGTATATCGAAGAAATACGGACAGACTACCGGACGCTGACAGACCTGGATTTCATCTTTGCAAGAGGAGCGCTGGCGCTCTCCATGCGGGGAAGCCGTCCCCTCTTTAATGAAGACGGGCGTATCCGGATCAGGGAAGGAAGGCACCCTCTGCTGGATCAGAAAACGGTTGTCCCGATAACAGTATCTCTGGGCGAGGATTTTACGCTCCTGATCATTACAGGTCCGAATACCGGTGGGAAGACTGTGTCTCTTAAAACCGTTGGCCTTTTCACTCTAATGGGGCAGGCAGGACTTCATATCCCTGCGGGCGACCGCTCTGAACTGGCGGTATTCCATCAGGTTTATGCAGATATAGGTGATGAGCAGAGCATTGAGCAAAGTCTCAGTACATTTTCATCACACATGACTAATATTGTTTCCTTCCTGAAGAAAGTGGATGGGCATTCCCTCGTCCTCTTTGACGAGCTGGGGGCAGGAACAGATCCCACCGAGGGAGCTGCGCTTGCTATTGCTATCCTGTCCCACCTGCACAAGCATAATATCCGCACTATGGCTACTACACATTACAGCGAACTCAAGGTATATGCGCTCTCCACTCCGGGCGTGGAAAATGCATGCTGTGAATTCGATGTAGAGAGCCTGCGTCCTACTTACCGCCTGCTCATCGGAATCCCCGGGAAGAGCAATGCGTTTGCCATATCCGGCAAACTGGGGCTGCCGGACTACATTATCGAGGATGCGAAAAAACGGCTGAGCGAACAGGATATCTCCTTTGAGGATCTGTTGAGCGATCTTGAGACAAGCCGCCGCACGATCGAAAAAGAGCGGGAAGAGATCGCAGCGTACCGCCGCGAGGCTGAAAGCCTGAAGCAGCAGACAGCCCAGAGACAGGCAAAACTGGATGAACAGAGAGACCGTATCATCAGAGAGGCAAACGAGAAAGCGAACGCAATCCTCAGGGAAGCAAAGGAGGTTGCTGATGAGACGATCCGTAATTTCCATAAATTCGGCAAAGAGAATATCTCGGCAGCAGAGATGGAAAAAGAAAGAGAGCGCCTCAGGAAGAAGATCAAGGATACATCCGCAGCTTCTTCTCTGGGCAGCAAAAAGCCAAAGAAAGCACATAAGCCGTCTGATTTTAAGCTTGGTGAATCCGTCAAGGTACTGAGCATGAACCTCACCGGTACGGTCAGCTCCCTTCCTGATTCCCGCGGCAATGTGACAGTACAGATGGGCATCCTCCGGTCTCAGGTCAACATATCCGACCTGGAGATCATCGAAGAGCCTTCTCCTTACACACAGAAAAAATTCAGCCGCACATCCAGAGGGAAAATCGCCATGGGCAAATCCCTGTCCGTAAGCCCGGAGATCAACCTGCTTGGCAAAACTGTGGACGAAGCAGTTGCGGAATTAGACAAATATCTGGACGATGCCCTTCTCTCCCATCTGAATACTGTGCGTGTAGTCCATGGAAAAGGTACCGGCGCTCTGCGCAAAGGGATCCATGAATACTTAAGGCGGCAGAAACATGTAAAATCCTATCACCTTGCAGAATTCGGGGAGGGTGACGCAGGAGTTACTATTGTAGAACTTGGATAAATTAATTTGGAATTATAATTTGTGCAAGGGGTCTGACCCCTAAGGAGGTACTCAGTATGATCGGAAAACAAAAAATCCTCATCGTGGATGACGATGAGAATATAGCGGAACTTATCTCACTTTATCTCACAAAAGAGTGTTTTGACACGAAGATCGTATATAACGGAGAGGACGCCCTCACTGCGTTTGACAGCTATCAGCCCAATCTGGTCCTGCTGGATCTGATGCTGCC
>USKR01000367.1 GCA_900555215.1 uncultured Ruminococcus sp. | reverse complement strand
ACATGGGTGGGCGCTTCCAGATCTTCCAGCGCCTCCGGCGCCTTCCCGCTCACCACGCGGATCCCATCTGTACGGAACTTCTTCCGGTTTTGGCAGATCAGGGAGACTGCCTCCGGGTTCTTTTCCACCGCGTAGACCCGAATGCCTGTCCCTGACAGAGCTGCCTCCACGGACACAGAGCCTGTGCCCGCCCCGATGTCATAGACTACCGCATGCTCCGTAAGTCTCAGTGCGGCGATACTGACTGCCCGCACTTCCTCTTTTGTCATAGGCACATTTCCCCGGATAAACTCCTCGTCCGGCACATGACAGCATGCGTACAGGCTGGGGCAGGGATTTTCCGCCAGGACTACGCTCAGCCCATCCAGATCTGTCTCTCCCAGCTCCTGTACGGTGCCTGACAGGATCCGCTCATCCGGGTAGGAAAGCCTCGTGCCCACATGGAGGATGACCTCATCCATCCCATACTCCCTCAGACGCTCCAGCGCCCGTTTCCCCGCGTCTTTTCCTCCCAGAAGAAGAAAGGTCTTCCGGCTGCGGCTGACAGTCTGTATGAAATCCTCCTCTTTCCCGTGAAGACTGACAAGCGCCGCATCCTCCCAGGAGGTCTTAAGCCTCGCCGCCATGTATACTACGGAAGCGATCCCGGGCACCATCTGTATCTCCCATTCCGGCATCTCCTTCCTCAGCATATCGGCAAGTCCTTTTGCCCCGCTGTGGAAGCCCGTGTCCCCTGAGAAGAGCACCGCGGTCTCCCGGTACTCGGGGTGCAGCCGGAGATATGAAAGGATCTGCTCTCCCCTGTACTCAGCAAGCACTGGCTTTCCTTCTGCTGCCTCCATCCCCCGGACCGCGTCCAGCATCCGCCCCGCGCCGATCAGGCAGTCCGCCCTTCGGACTGCCTCCTCCGCCTGGGCTGTCATTGTCTTCAATGTCCCCATGCCGATCCCCACCAGGGAGATCTTCTGCCTTTTTTCACACATCTTTATACCCTCTCGGCGTTACCATGCGTCCGTTTAACTCCATGGTCCTTGAATTCCCGATAAACACAGTGGAGAACATGTCCACCTTGGTATCTTTTAACTGTTCCAGTGTCAGGATCTGGCAGGATTCTCCGTCCCGCCCGATATTGCGGGCAATGCCGCACACCGTCTCCGGATCTCTTGAGTCCAGGATCATGCCGCACGCCCTCTCCAGATAATCCGAGCGTTTCCGGCTGGACGGATTGTACAGGCAGATGACAAAATCCGCCTCCGCAGCTGCGCGGAGACGCTTCTCGATGCTCTCCCAGGGCGTCAGCAGGTCACTCAAACTGATTACTGCGAAATCATGCATCAGAGGCGCTCCCAGGATCGCCGCGCCGCCGGATGCCGCTGTGATCCCCGGCACGATCTCGATCTCCACCCGGGGATAGTCCTTCCCGATCTCACAGATCAGCCCCGCCATGCCGTAGACGCCTGCGTCCCCGCTGCACACCATTGCCACGTCCTGTCCTTTTTCTGCCTCTTCAAAAGCCATGCGGCACCGGTCAGCCTCTCTGCGCATGGGAGTGCTTAAGTACTGTTTGTCCGGGAACTGATCCCGGATCAGGTCAATATACACCGTATACCCGATGATCACCGGGCAATGCTCCAGTACTTTCCTTGCGCGTATTGTCATCTGGTCTTTTGCCCCCGGTCCCAGTCCGGTCACATAAATCTTGCTCATTGCTGTCCTTCCCTTCTCAATCCTTTTTCTGTCCCGCATTTTCCTCTTCACCTTCCGGTTTTTCCGGATGGACCGCCTTGCGGAACTCTGTCGTAAAAGAAGGGTCGTAAAGCTTTGACCGCTCATATCCGCCCTCAAGGACCCGTCCCACTATGATCAGCGCGGTCTTTGTAACGCCCTCTCTCCTCGCCGTCTCCTCCAATGTATCCACTGTACAGCGCAGCACCTTCTCTTCCGGCCAGGTAGCCTTATAGACGACCGCCGCCGGAGTGTCCGCCGGATATCCTCCCCGGATCAGTTCTTCTGAGAGTTCTTTCAGCATCCCCGTACTTAAAAAGACTGCCATAGTCGCCTGATGGGCTGCAAAAGATGCGATGGACTCTTTCTCCGGCACCGGGGTGCGCCCTGCCATCCTGGTGATC
>USKR01000366.1 GCA_900555215.1 uncultured Ruminococcus sp. | reverse complement strand
GGGGACGCCTTGTATTTCAGATCCGTCTTCCTGCCGAGCACACCCAGCCCGGAGCAGGGCAGGTCCGCGATCACGATATCCGCGCTCCCCGCAGACGCCGGGTCCGGCACAGAAGCGTCCCGGCATGCCGCAGAGATATTCGGAAGCCCCGAGCGTACAATATTATCCCTGATGAGATCTGTCTTATATTCTGTCAGATCTCTTGCTTCCACATGCCCTCGCAGATGCGCGCTTTCTCCTATAATGGCGTCTCCTGCCGGCTCTTTCTCATTATACTGTCTCTCTTTCACATACAGTTTCTCCGCGATATGGAGCGCTTTTCCGCCCGGCGCCGCGCACACATCGATCACACGGTCTCCCGGCTGAGGGTCTGCCAGCTCCCCTGCCAGCATAGAGCTGACGTCCTGTACCATAAAGAGTCCTTCTCGGAAACTGTCCATGCTTTCCAGATAATCGTAGCCTGAAAGAGAGAACGCATAGGGAAGGTACGGATTCGGTTCTGCCTTCACTCCCTCTTCTTTCATTATTTTTCTGAATTCATCCGAAGTAATGCGGTTCAGACAGCACCGGACTGTGATCGGTTTTTCCCGCTGAAACTCTGCAAGCATTGTTTCGATCACATCACTTCCAAGAGACTGCTTCCACAGTTCTATGATCCACTCAGGACAGGAGTATTTCACAGACAGGGCGCGCGTCCCCTCCTCCGGGTATCTGATATCATCAAGCCCCCTCGCCGTGCTGCGCAGCACACCGTTTACATATCCCCTGAGTCCGGAAAACCCTTTCCTCACCGCCAGATTTACCGCCTCGCTGCACACGGCGCGGTCCGGCACGCTGTCCATATATTTAAGCTGGTAGACCGCACTGCGCAGGATATTTCTGATGACCGGCTTCATCTTTTTTACTTTCACCTTTGAGAACTGATCCAGTATATAATCAATCTCGATCAGATGTTCCAGAGTTCCTTCTGACACTCTCGTAATAAACGCTCTTTCCTGTTTAGAGAGATACTGGTATTTTGCCAGCACGTCCCTGAGCACAATATGGCTGTACTGACCGTTCTCCACTGTTTCCATCAGAATTCCCAGCACGATTTCCCGTTCATTCACTGTTTTAGTCATTCCGTCTTCTTCCTCCTGTCAGGATGAGGAGACGAAGAAGCTGCAGGATCATCGCTGCAGCGCTCGCCACATAAGTGAGCGCTGCCGCCCCCAGCACTTTTTTCACGGAACTCACCTCATCCGGATAGAGCATCCCTGAACTTTCCAGCACTTTTACAGCTCTGCCGGACGCGTTAAACTCTACCGGCAGCGTTACAAGCTGAAAGAGAACTGCTGCAGAGAAAAGCAGGATGCCAAGATTGATAAACAACGCCGCTGTCTGGCCGTTCATGAAAAGCCCCACAATGATCAGGGGCCACGCGGCAAAAGAACCTATATTTGCCACCGGAACCAGCGCCCCGCGGATCGAAAGCGGCGCGTATCCCGCAGCATGCTGCACAGCGTGCCCGCACTCGTGCGCCGCCACTCCGATGGCTGCCACGGACGTTGAATTATAGACTGTATCTGAAAGCCCCAGCGTCTTCTTCCCCGGATTATAATGATCCGTCAGATTTCCCGGGATATGGATTACCTGCACATCATAGATGCCGTTTCTGTGCAGGATCTGTTCCGCCGCCTCTCTCCCGGTCATCCCGGAATGGCTGCGTACCGTGGAATATCTGGCAAACACCCGGTTCACCCTTGCCGATGCCGCAAGGCAGATGACCGCCCCGATCACTACAAGCATATAAGTCCAGTCATAATAATAGAAAAGCATGATATTAACCTCCTGATCTAACCAAGCAATGTGCCCGGCTCCATTGCATACCCCCTCAGGAATGCACCTGTCTCCATCCTCTTCTTCCCCGGTATCTGTATCTCATATACTCTCAGAATTCCATCCCCTGTGCTCACTGTAAAATAATCTTTTCCGACCTCAGTCACCACCCCCGGACTCACTGCCAGGTCACTGTCAGGCTGCGTGCTTTCCGCCTTTGCCTTCCAAATTTTCATCACTTTCCCGTTCCAGTGTGTATATGCGCTGGGCCAGGAATTCAATGCTCCATTAAACTGATTAGCCCCCATATTTT
>USKR01000365.1 GCA_900555215.1 uncultured Ruminococcus sp. | reverse complement strand
CTTCCTTTCTCTGATCCCCGTCCGGGACTGCCGACGCCTGACGGAACTCTGTCGTAAAAGCAGGATCATAGAGCTTCGAGCGCTCATACTCTCCTTCCAGGATCCGCCCCACCACGATCAGGGCGGTCTTTGTCACGCCTTCCTTCCGGGCAGTCTCCTCAAGCGTCTCCACCGTACACCGCAGCACCTTCTCCTCAGGCCAGGTCGCTTTGTACACGATGGCAGCCGGAGTGTCCGCCGGATAACCTCCCCGGATCAGTTCTGCCGAAAGTTCTTTTAACATTCCGGTGCTTAAGAAGACTACCATGGTCGCCTGATGTGCGGCGAAAGATGCGATGGACTCCTTCTCCGGCACCGGGGTGCGGCCTGCCATCCTGGTGATCACCACGGACTGAGAAATACCCGGAAGCGTATATTCCGCACCCAGCGACGCCGCCGCGCCGCAGAAGGAGCTCACGCCGGGGCAGACCTCGTAAGGGATGCCCTGTGCTTCCAGCGCGTCCATCTGTTCCCGGATGGCCCCGTAAAGACAGGGGTCCCCTGTATGGAGACGGACGATCTCTTTCCCATCCCGGTATCCCGCTGTCATTACATCCAGTACTTCCTCAAGAGTCATGACTGCGCTGTTATATATCCTGCAGTCCTCCCTGCACAGGGAGAGAAGTCCCGGGTTCACCAGCGATCCCGCGTACACAACGATATCCGCGTCCTGTAAAAGCCTCTGTCCTCTCACTGTGATCAGATCCTCTGCCCCGGGACCTGCTCCGACAAATGTGATCATCTCTTCTCTCCTCCTTTTCCCTCTTTCACGATAAGCAGAGAGTAATACCCAGCCTGCTCCGGTATCTCTTCCGCGCTGTTAAATATCTGCTCATCTTCCATGCCGCAGTTCTGTACCATCCTTGCGTCCATCTTTCTCTCCACAAGGATCTTCTTTACCTCCGGCATCTTTCTCCCTGCTTTCATAAGGATCTTTGTCCCCTCAAGGTGAAGGCTTTCCTCGATCCCGTAGGAAGCGGGCAGTATATGGATCTCCTCCCGGTTCTCCGCCAGCGGCATGTCGAGCCGCGCCGCCGCCGCGCAGAAAGACGGGATCCCAGGCACGAGCGCCGTGAGAAATCCTGCGCGCGCAAGCCTTTTATGGACATACATACAGGTGGAATATACGGTCGGATCTCCCAGGGTCAGGAACACCATATCCTTCCCCTCCTCCAAGAGCTTTGCCGCAGCCGAGGCATCCCTGTCATGGATCTCTTTCAGAGCTGTCTTATCCTTGATCATCGGCATTGGAAGGAAAAGCTTTGCCTTTGAGGCAAGTTCAGGGACAGCCTGGAGCGCGATCTGGTATGCGGCACATTTTTCCAGATAAGCCGCACATGAACTGTCTGATGGCGAGATCTCAGCCGCTTCATAGACAGGGGCGCTCAGCCCCGGATCCGATACCGGCACTGCCGCCACATGGCACTCCCGGATCATCCTTACCGCCTTTAATGTCAGCAGTTCCGGATCTCCCGGTCCCACTCCGATTCCTGTAAATCTTCCACTCATTTTTCTCGTCCTTTCCTCCTGAACTATACTGTATCTTTATCGGCATCATAGCACGCCGCTGAGCGTTCCCTGCGGATCTGTTCCAGCAGGGCATCTGCCTCTTCTGTCTTTCCCAGGACCCCTTCTTCTGTTGAAAACATGACCGCCCCCACAGCCAGGTTCTCCCCGGCGCGTCTTCTGAGCGCTTCACGGATCCGCTCCGTCACTGTGCCCATGACCGGTACGAGGAGTTCTCTCTCTTTTAAGATCCGGATCGCCTCTGTGGTATTGATGCATCCCATGATCTGCGTCACCGTATTCCGGTCCGCCCCTGCCATAGCCGCATGTGCCGCCAGCACTTCCATCCGGCAGTCTGCCTGCCTGGAATGAGTATTCATTACCCCTGCCGCCAGCTTCACCAGTTTTCCCACATGCCCGACCAGCAGGATCCCCTTCATGTCCAGCATTGCGGCGTCATCTATGGCCTCTCCGATGTAATTGCTGCATTTCACTGCCAGGGACAGGTCCATCCCCATCTTCTCCTTAAGGAAATCGCTCCCGTAATTCCCCGGAGTCACGATACAGCAGTCGTGCCCGTTCTCCTTTAAC
>USKR01000364.1 GCA_900555215.1 uncultured Ruminococcus sp. | reverse complement strand
CGGCTCCTTCAAGAGAACCGGCTCCCTGGGGTCTCTTATCTCCCGTCTCGGCATCCGTCTTTTCCAGAAGTATATCCGCTGAATGGTACTTTGCCTCGTCAACACATTCATAAGTGTATACCGAGTTCTCCTCTACATGGATTTCCCGTCTCCTGCTGTCAACGGAAAATCCCATCGGGCTTTCTATTTCCCCGATCTCATATACTCCGATAGGGATATCTGCCAGCTCTGCACATCCGTTTTCATCAGTTGTCAGTTTCCAGGCAGGCTGCTCTTCTCCCGGCCGGAATATTCCAAATACAGCCTCTTTCAGGGAATAGCACGGATTTCCTTCCGTCCACTCCGGCCGGTCCGCCCGCTTCCGGATCTCCAGTGCCCCTGTGCGGTCTCTGCCGCTGCCGCCCATGACCTGACCGTCTCCACCTATATTGAACAGGAAGGCGTTAAACGCCTCCGGCGGTTCCGGCAGCCCTGCAATCCTTTCCACCGCCATTTTGAGTTCCGTAACAGTACCGCTGTCCAGTCCGGTAAACGCGGAATCATTTCCCGAATAAAGATAAGAGAGGATGCAATGGCTCATACAATATTGGTCGTCCTCACTGTACCTGCCTCCTATCCCCAAGCTTCCAAAACGCTCTTTATATACGGCATAGCCCGGTCCGCCATACACATAGTAGATTCCCTTTCTCACCTTCCCTCCAGTCAGAGGCTGTACAGCATACTGCCCTGAATCCGGTGTGTCTTTCAGAGGTTCAAGACAATATGCCGTCTTTCCGTCCACGTCAAAATAATTGGTGCTGTGCGTCCCATAATAGATCTCTCTCCCGACAGTAAGGCGGACCGTCTCTTCCGCGGCGGCTGCCTCCATCCCGTTTGCCTGCTGCACCCACATGACAAATACAATAAAAAGGATGACCACAGAATACTGTTTCCATTTTCTTACTTCTTTCATCCTGCCGCCCTCCCATTCTGCCGTGTATCTCTGCCGCAAAGCGCGCCCGTACTCCTCCGGTATAAATAAGCGTGGCTGCTCAGCACTTCCTCTTCTGCTACCTGTGTCACATTGATCTCTCTGACCATCTCATCCAGCTCTCTGATATCCAGCCCGGAAGAATACGGGACAATGACAACTTCATGGACACTGCTGGGAAGGACATAATAGTCCCTCTGCAGGATCTCGCCGATCATCTCCAGGATATGCGGATAGGCAATACATGCCGCCCCGTAACTTCGAAGTGTATTAGAAAGAATGTACATACCATCCCTCTCTGAGGTATTTCCGAGCAACAGGTTTCCGTTTCCCTTTTCGCAGTCCGCATTTTCTCCTTTTTCCTTTAGCATCTCTCTCAGTGCATAGTTCATTGTGACAAATTCTGCCGGCAGGAGTCTCCTTACATTCTTCAGCGCATCTGCCCAGAGAATATCCGCTGTAACTTTCCATTGTTCCGCATGACTGTCGGAAACTGTCATAGCTGCCGTTCCATCTCCTGTCGCCTCGAGGAGCACATAGAATACGACCGACAGATCGAGAAAGGAGCGGTGCGGGACCGAGTCCAAAAATTTCCGGTTCTTCAGCGTATTTACAAGTTTAAAGACAATCCTTTCTTTTACCCCGTCGTAGCTCCTGAGCTTTTCACAGTCCCATGATCCATCCTGCTTTATACTGCCATAAAATCTCAGGATCTCGTCCACGATCGTTCCGAAATCCTTTCCCCTCAGATAATCCTCAAAATATTCTTCCATGTAGATTGTGGGAGAGATATTGATCCCCGGAGACTCGATCAAAAGTCCTGTGCGTTCTTTTCCATTGTTTTTTACTGCCGTATAAAGGCTTGCCTTTACACCTCCTTTCAGCCTGCGGTTCATCTGTTCCTCAACTGCGCCTGCAAATTCCCTGTAATCCATTTTTCTCCTTCCTTAACGGGAACCATCACAGATTAAATAAGAGATTCGGTATGAAATATACCATTTCGATTAGATACATTGATCTGAACATTAATAAATTGATCTGAACTATATTATGTGCTCTTGATTATAGATGAGCTTACAGCAAAAAGCAATGCGGCATAATTCACGAAATACCGCACTGCAATTTCTTACAGTTTTCACCCCTGCTCTTTTGCTTTTTCATAAAAAAAGGATGTA
>USKR01000363.1 GCA_900555215.1 uncultured Ruminococcus sp. | reverse complement strand
CGGCGGCTGAACGAAATATACGCAGCAAGACTGCCGAGAAAAAGAAACTCGGGTTCCCGATCCCTATCAGGGTATGGCTCAGGGAGGAGAAGTATTATAACCGGGTCAGAGCGATGTTTGCCACAAGCGCGGCAAAGAAGTTTTTTAATACAGATATGCTCATGAAGATGCTGGATGATCACAGAGAAGGAAGGAACATAAATGAGAAAACAGACGACAGCCGGAAAATCTGGGCGGTGTATATCTTCCTTGTGTGGTATGACAGGTTTTTTGAACACGGTAAACCTGTACATCCGGCTGTAAATGCAAGATAGGTGATAATATGAGAAGCAGGACTGTCAGACCGATCAGACAGCGGGGACAAGACAAAAAGAGCAGAAAGAAAAAAAGCGCGGGCCTTGGGGATACGCAGCCGATGCGGACTGTGGGATACAGGGACAACTCAACCTCATTATCAGATACAAGACCTATGCGCACGGCGGGGATACGCTCCGGATATGAAAGTTATCAGAGGACGATCGACAGGAGACGCCAGGTGCTCCACACACCGAAACCGCTTCCGGAGTACAGACCCCAAAGGCAGGCTCCCAGGTCCGAAAAGATGCAGCGTTCCGGGCGTCGGACTTCACGCCCGGCGAGGGCGCCGAAACGGACCGGTCTGACTGCGGTGATCGCCAAAAGCCGGAACAGACCGGCGGAGAAGGCGCAATATTTTGATTTTGACCTGCTGATGGTTATTGTGTTCCTTATGTGTTTTGGTCTTGTTATGCTATACAGTACAAGTTCATATGAGGCGCAGGCAGATTTTGGAAATGATATGTACTATTTTTCAAAACAGGCGCTGATTGCAGCAGCGGGCGTGGCTGGAATGTTTATCGTATCCAAGATCGACTATCATTATTACGGCGCATTTGCTTTGGAGATTTATATTTTTTCGATGATCCTGATGGCGCTTGTGCAGACCCCTCTGGGTGTGACGGTAAACGGGGCCAGGCGGTGGATCGGGCTTCCGGGCAATATGACGCTCCAGCCGGCGGAGATCACAAAGATCGCGGTTATCCTTTTCATTTCTTATGAGTTATGCCGTCTTGGAAGGAAGGCGTATACCATGGAGGGGATCATCCGCGTGCTTGCACTGGGAGCGGTGGCGTCTGGAGGCGTCCTCTTTCTGACAGACAATCTGAGTACAGCGATCATCGTAATGGCGATCACCTGTATCCTGATTTTTGTAATCCACCCTAAAACAAAGCCGTTCCTTGCGGTTATAGGGGCGGGGGCGGCTGTTGCTGCCATCGGTATTGCGATCCTGTCTGTGACAGTGGCAAACAGTGATAATTTCCGCCTCCAGCGGATTATTTCGTGGCTGAACCCGGAGGCAACAATGGATACCGGGAGTTATCAGGTAATGCAGGGACTGTATGCAATCGGAAGCGGGGGATTTTTTGGAAAGGGACTTGGGAACAGCACGCAGAAGCTGGGAGTGATTCCGGAAGCGCAGAACGATATGATACTTGTGGTTATCTGTGAGGAATTGGGAGTGTTTGGGGCGATCATAATCCTTGTGCTTTTCGGGCTTCTTTTATACCGTCTCATGTTTATTGCTAAAAATGCTCCGGATTTATATGGCTCACTGATCGCGACAGGGATTTTTGCCCATATTGCGCTTCAGGTGATCCTGAACATCGCGGTAGTTACCGGACTGCTTCCGACAACGGGTATCACACTTCCCTTCATCAGTTACGGAGGAACCGCCATTTTGTTCCTTATGGCGGAAATGGGGATTGCCCTGGGAATTTCTAGAAAAATCCGTCTGGAGGGAGAATAAGCAGGCCGGCTCACAGGAATTTCACATTAAACTCTTTCCTTCTGGAGAAATGTATGGTATATTTAAATATGGTATTAAAAACTACATATGCTAGAAATGCAAAATATACATTGCGGTTCCGGAGGAAATGTTATGGATTATAAAATTATCGTGGACAGTTGCGGCGAGCTGACATATAAAATGAAAGAAAGCGGTATATTTGTGAGCGCTCCTTTGAGTATGCAGGTGGACGGGGATGTGATCATGGATGACGAGACTTTTGACCAGGCGGATTTTCTGCGCAGGGTGGCGGCAAGCCCGGAGTGTCCGAAGTCATCGTGCCCTTC
>USKR01000362.1 GCA_900555215.1 uncultured Ruminococcus sp. | reverse complement strand
TTACCGTCACCTTCCTGCATCCGTTCCCATCCGATCTCGCCTGCCAGCCCCATCACACACACGGCCGCTGCCGCTGCTTCCAGACGGTTCTCGGGATTCGCAGTCACATAGGCGGTCATCATGCCGGACAGCTGGCATCCTGTCCCGGTGATCTTTCCCATCTCCGGGCGTCCGTTGCGGATCACATAGCATTTCTCGCCGTCAGATACCAGGTCGATTGCTCCGGTCACCGCGATAATGCTTCCGGTCTTCCGTGCAAATTCTTTTACAAACTCTGCCGCATCGTCAAGATTCTCTTCTGTCACCGCGTCCGCCACGTCCGCATCCACGCCTTTTGTCGTGCCGCTCCCGAGCGCCAGAGTCTTGATCTCGGAAATATTACCTCTGATAACAGCAAGCCTAAGCTCCTTCATCAGTTCCAGCGCCGTATTTGTGCGCAGCGCGCTTGCCCCTGCGCCGACGGGATCAAGGAGCACCGGATGCCCCAGCTCATTTGCCTTCTTCCCGGCGCGGAACATTCCTTCAATACTTGTTTTGTGAAGTGTCCCGATATTGATATTCAGACCTCCGCAGACAGACGTGATATCCTCCACATCTTCCGCCTCGTCAGACATGATCGGGCTTCCCCCGCATGCCAGCAGCACGTTTGCCACATCGTTTACAGTGACATAGTTTGTTATATTATGTACCAGTGGTACTGTTTTTCTTACGTTTTCAAGACATTCCTTTAACATTTCAAATTACCTCCAGCTCTTTTACAGGCATAAAAAAGCGGGGAACCGCCTGAAATACGATACGCCCGCGCCAAGATTCTGTGTATTCCCTACGTTGGCATTACCCAAATCAGGTAGCGGGTCGAGACATTCATCCTCCTCTCAGCCTGCTTGATACGCAAGCTCCCCGTTTTTTATATCTGTTTAATTCTTCTTATCTGTTTTCTTTGCTGATCATCCTTTTGTTTTCTGTGTCTGCGCATCCAGGTTGCCAAGATAGATGTCAAATATCTTCATCTTCTTCATCGCCGTAACAAGGACTGCCGCGATAATCGTCCCTCCGCAGCTTGACACAAAGAACGGGATCACAAAGCCGAACACCGCGCTCTCGCTTCCCATGATCAGAGTTGCGATAGGATAGCTGAGCAGGCCGCCGATCACGGATGTGCCGACCAGCTCTCCCGCATAGGCGAATGGCAGATGCTTTCCGTATTTATACAGCATGCCGCAGAGAAATGCTCCGCACATGGAACCCGGAAAGGCAAGAAGCGTTCCCGTTCCCATCAGATTTCTGAGAAGACTGGTCACAAAGGCCATTCCCACTGCATATCCGGGACCTAAGAACACGCCGCCCAGTATGTTGATAAAGTGCTGGACCGGAGCGCATTTTGATGCTCCCACCGGAATCGACAGAGGAGAACACACAATTCCCACCGCCACAAGGATACCCGCAAGGGCAAGTTTTCTTACGTTGACGTTTTTCATCACTCAACCTCCTGTACCTGTGCCGCCATGCTCTTCCGCCATATATGGCAGTGCGCCAACAACAGGGCTGACACTTAACGGTCGGCGCTTAATGGCGCCCTCTCACTCCGGAACACGGATTCCCTCGCATGTGTTTTTGTACATTTGTACAGCAGAGCCGCAATGATGTACAGTAAAAACCCGGAACGGCGCTCCCCGCCCGGGAAAACCTGTTATTTGATTGTCCGGGATTTATGTTACCACGTTCTCACGATAAATGCAATAAGACTGGCAACAGTCCCCAGGGCCCCCGCAAACGTTATGATCAGAGATATACGGTCCCGCATTGTCCGGTATCTGAAAAAATAAAGAAATGTACTGTAACAGCAGATAAGCGCCAATACCCCTGATGTTTCAACATTTTTTACAATACAGTATATAAGCATAGAAACCGCCATCACGTAAAAGCCGAGAAATCCGAACCGAAAACTTTTAAGCAGGTTCAGGTCTGCCATGCTGATCAGATTTTCTTCACTCTTTCTTCTGTATTCCCTCTCCGAAATAATCTCCCCGCTCAGAAGGTCATTGATTCCCACCTTTAAGATCGCGCTCAGCGGCCGGAGAAGAGACAGGTCAGGCATGCAGCGTCCCGTTTCCCTTAGTTAAAGATATTGTTGGATATTTCAAGATGTGT
>USKR01000361.1 GCA_900555215.1 uncultured Ruminococcus sp. | reverse complement strand
GAAGAGACGCCTCCCGGATCTGTTTTTCAAATCTGGCAGCCGGGCGTCCCCTGCTTTTATCCGGCACATCTTTTTTCTGACCATCTCCGATATGTTCTTCCGTCAGGCCATCCCTGGTCATCTTCTGTACCGTTTTTTCTTTGGCGGTATATTTCACTCCTGCCAGACTTTCCACCTCCTTTGCAAAAAGAAAGACCATTTACTGGAAACGGTAAATGGTCGGTTAATCTTTCACTTCTTCTGGTTTTGTCGTCATCAGGGAATACAGTTTCAGGCTCTTATCAAACTTATCCTTAAACGGGATGATCGTACTGCCATAAAACAAAAGCCCTTCGCCTTCTCCTGAATTGGTCACATAGGACAGCTGATACGGCGAAATATTCAGCTGTTTCGCCAGGATCTGCCGGTCGCCGGCGGCCTGGTTGAGCATCTAGATAAAGTCCGAGTTTTCAAAGATGTTCTCAATCTCCCGGCTGGCAAGCAGGTCTTTAATATTCTGGGTGATTCCGGTCGGGATACCTCCCCATTTCCTGAACCTTTTCCAGATTTCCACACTATAGGCGGCCGTCTGCTCCTCTTTTAAGAGAAGATGGAACTCATCGATGTAATACCGTGTCGCTTTATGGGTGGCCCGGTTGACCGTCACCCGGTTCCAGACCTGATCCTGGACGATCAGCATCCCCAGCTTCTTCAGCTGTTTTCCCAAATCTTTCACATCATAGCATACGATCCGGTTGTTAAGTTCCACATTGGTCCTGTGATTAAAGACATTCAATGATCCATTCACATAGATCTCAAGTGCTGTGGCGATCCTCTGCGCCTGGGGTTCTTTCTGCTTCCGGAGACAATCGTAAAGATCTCCCAGCACAGGCATATTCTCCGGTCTTGGATCAGAAAAATATTTCTGATATACAAGCGGGAGACAACGGTCAATTACCGATTTTTCCTCCGCCTCGATGCCATTTCTGCTTCCCATGATCAGTTCACACAGCGACAGGACAAAATCTGATTTTACACCCAGCGGGTTATCATC
The DNA here is from genome assembly GCA_900555215.1 of uncultured Ruminococcus sp. GTDB lineage: Bacteria > Bacillota > Clostridia > Lachnospirales > Lachnospiraceae > Mediterraneibacter > Mediterraneibacter excrementipullorum. The sequence goes on along the minus strand of USKR01000361.1, from coordinate 1,133 downwards.
ATCAGAATAATCCATGTTGATATCCATGGGATTAATGTAGTCTTTACTGGTAGGTGAAATATGAATTACCTGCCCTCCTAAAGCGTGCACAAGAGGATAATATTCCCCCTCCGGATCTCCGATTATGATATCGTCCTGGGTAATGCAGAATGCATTAGTGATCTCACGCTTCGCGGCAAATGATTTTCCGGATCCGGGCGTGCCAAGGATCAGCCCGTTAGGATTCTTTAATTTTTTCCTGTCCACCATGATCATGTTGTTGGACAAGGCATTTAAACCGTAGTATAACGACTCCCCTTCCATAAAAAGTTCCTGACTTGTAAAAGGAACGAAAATTGCTGTACTCGTAGTTGTCAGAGCCCGCTTGATCGGCACATGGCCCACTCCCAGAGGAAGGCTGCTCATCAGCCCTTCTTCCTGCTGATAATCCAGCCGTCTTAAGATACAGTTATATTTTTGTGCGATTCCTGCCGTCTGCAGGACGGCATTATCCAGTGCCTGCTTTGTCTTCGCAGTGTTCAGGAACAGTACCGTTACAAGAAACATCCTTTCGTTTCTGCTCTGCAGATCTTCCAGCAGTCGTTTTGCCTCACCGCCATAAGTGTTCAGATCCGACGGGATGATATCCATATCGTAGCCGGAACGGACCGCCTTTTTCTGCTCTTCAATCTTCATCCGGTTGATATCCGTCATTTTTCCTTTCACCAGCTTAATTGCCTTTACCTGATCCACAGACTGCACATGCAGATTGACGATCAGATTTTTATCCATATCCAAAAACTCCGCCAACATCTTATCGGTAAGTTCCGGCGCCAGGATCTGTAGGTACGAAACTGCGCCGATGGTATTTCCCATCTGGAACGTCTTTCCGTCCTTGAACACAAAACTGGTGGGCGCCACATAATCTTTAGTAGAGAGCCCGCTATGGACCATAGACCCATAATCGAACGGGATATCCCCCAGCTCATCCGGATTCAGTATCTGGCGCAGGATCTTCAATCGCTCCGCTCCATTTAACGGTTCTGCGGGAACACCCAGGATTTTAAAATTATTCAGGATATCAGTCTCTATACGCTCCAATTTTGGCTTTGCCTCCCGGATATTATCCGCCTCTATGGAAAAAGTGATATACT
>USKR01000360.1 GCA_900555215.1 uncultured Ruminococcus sp. | reverse complement strand
TGGATATCCGGTTTGACTACGAAAAAGAGTCCTGCTTCCCGGGCAGCGGCAATCCGGATACCCTTGTCATCTCTCTGACTGCGGACGATTTCCTTTCTCAGATGCCCCAGCGCATCATCGGCACCCTGCTGGAGATCGGGATGCATAAGCGCGCTGCTGACGAGATCCCAGCCATTTTTGCCGGGAATTCATGCTCCTCTTCCTGTGACGCGAAGGGGCTGCTCCTCACTGACGTCAGGTATTGATCTTCTCACTGCCGTCAGGTATTGATCTCTGCCCCTGCACCGGTATTTCTCTGTGATAAGTCCGTTCTGTGATAAGCCTGATAGGCTGCTGACCGAGTCCTCCCTCAGGTCAATACAGGCCTTTCAGTACATTTACACAGCCGTCGATCCCCAGTTTGGACGAGTCGAGGACAACATCATAATTTTTCAGGTCTTTCCAGTCATTTCCGGTGTTTGCCCGGAAATAGCCTGCCCGCTTTTTGTTGAAATGGCGCCGGGTAGACTCTGCTTCTTCCGGTGCGATGCCATAATCTTCTACGATCCTTCTTTTGACTTCATTCTCATTCTCAGAATGGATAAATACTTTGATAACGCTCTTCTGATCTTTCAGGGCATCTGACGCGCAATGCCCGAGGAAGATCGCCGGGCCTTCCATGGCGAGGCGGCGGATCTCCAGCTGCTCGTCCAGGAATACCCTGCCTTCCGCCGTCAGCATATCCGGATCTCCTGTCTGCATACGGCTCATGACAAACATGGTATAGAGAACGCTTCCTGGCGATCCTGGTGCCGCCGCTCCCGTATTCCCTTTCAATTGTAATATAACGAAATTTCATCTCTGTACCTCCTCCTATAAATCTCAGCTGATGACAGCTGTCTTCCACTTATCTGCGGCCGCAATATACCGGATGGCTCTTCCCCAGCTCCCGGCCGGTATTCTGCCGGCATTCTGATCCGCATTTTCTTTCCGCACTCCGCTTACAGGAACAGCCCTGCCGCATGGAAGGCGATAAAGCTTACCACCCACGCCACTGCCAGCTGGAAGAGCACGATCCCCGCCGTGGTTTTCGTGCTTCCCACCTCCCGGCGGATCGTTGCGATTGTCGCTGTACATGGTACATACAGAAGACAGAACACCATCAGCGCGTACGCATTCGCCGCACCAAACCCCATTGCTCCCAGCGCTGCCACAAAGCTGTCCATCCCATGGGAGGTCGTGATATTCTGAATCCCAAAGAGAACGCTGCAGCTGGACACCACCACTTCTTTTGCAGCGATCCCTGATATGAGGGCAACCACGATCTGCCAGTATCCAAGCCCTAAAGGCTTAAAGAAGGGAACGATCGCTTTGCCGATCACAGCTCCGAAGCTCTCCGTGATATCCGTCACGAAACCGGACGGACCGACGTTTAATAACAGCCACATCACGATGGACGCAAAGAAAATGACCGTACCGGCTTTTGTCAGATAATCCTTTACTTTTTCCCACACATATACCGCGATCGTCCTGGCATTCGGAGCCTTATACTCAGGCAGCTCGATCAGGAGCGCATGTTCAGCCTTGCTGCCGTCGATCTTGGAGATGATATACGCGGTCAGGATCGCGATCACGATTCCCAGCAGGTACATGGAATAGCAGGCAAGCATCGCGTATTTCCCGAAAAACATAGAAGAAAACAGCACGTAGATCGGAAGCCTTGCGCTGCATGACATAAACGGAGTTACCAGGATCGTCTTCAGACGGTCCTTTTTATGTTCCAGCGCCCGCGAAGCCATCACGGCCGGCACGGAGCATCCGAATCCCAGGAGCATTGGAAGAAATGCTCTTCCCGACAGCCCGAGATGCCCCATAATATCATCCATCACATACGCCACTCTCGCCATGTACCCGCTGTCCTCGAGGAATGCAAGAGCCAGAAAGAGAATAAAAATATTAGGCAGGAACGTAAGGATACCGCCCACACCGGAAATGATCCCGTCGACGATCAGGGATTCCAGCAGAGGCGACGTCCCGACAGACTGAAGTCCATTGCTCACAAAGCCGCTGAACAGTTCCAGCCCTGTCTCAAAATACCCTTTCAGCCAGTCGCCCACCGCGAATGTCAGGAAAAACACAAGTGCCATGATGAGGAGAAAGACGGGAAGCCCCAGCCATTTCCCGGTCATAAACCGGTCGG
>USKR01000359.1 GCA_900555215.1 uncultured Ruminococcus sp. | reverse complement strand
GACAGTATCCAATGTGGCGAAGCAGGCGGGTATAAAAAACGCAGAAAAATATATAGACGCCTCTGAGCTGGAGACAGAGGAAGACCTGCGAAAGGCGGTGCTGAAGAACACGGTGTTCGGACGCGTTACGCCAAATCAGAAGAGAAAATTTGTCCGTGTGCTGAAGGAGGCTGGACATACAGTGGCGATGACCGGGGATGGAGTCAACGATGTCCTTGCCCTCAAAGACGCGGATTGCAGTATTGCTATGGCATCGGGAAGCGAAGCGGCGGCGCAGGCGTCCCAGCTTGTGCTCCTTGAATCGGATTTCTCATGTATGCGGCAGGTAGTGCTGGAAGGAAGAAGAGTAGTCAATAACATTCAGCGCTCAGCCAGCCTGTTTCTCGTGAAAAATATTTTTTCATTCCTGTTAAGCCTGCTGTCTGTGGTGTTTATGTTTACTTATCCGCTGGAACCGTCCCAGATCTCGCTGATCAGTATGTTCACGATCGGTGTACCGGCGTTTTTCCTTGCACTGGAGCCGAACAAGAATATTATCAAGGGACATTTTCTCACAAACGTATTCTTAAAGGCGCTTCCTGCTGCAGTGACAGACGCGCTTGCGGTAGGCGCCCTTGTAATCTTCGGGCGTACGTTCGGGGTAAATTCTACGGACATTTCCACGGCGGCAACCATGCTGCTTGCGATCGTCGGATTTATGATCCTGTATAAGATCAGCGCTCCGATGAATAAGATCCGTGTGGGTATCCTGGGCGGCTGTATCGTGGGACTTCTGTTCTGCAGTATCTTCCTTAAGGATCTGTTCGCTATCACAGGCATGACTATGGAATGCGTGATGCTGTTTGTTGTGTTTGCCATTGCCACGGAACCTGTACTGCGGTATCTGACAGTACTTGTTGAAAAGCTGAGATTCTATTATTTGAGACTTCGCGGGAGAAATACGGAGGAGTGATCCGGGAAATCAACAAAGGAGTTTATTTAAGATGAGCATATTAAATGTGGAACACTTGTCACATGGCTTTGGGGATCGGGCGATCTTTGAAGATGTTTCGTTCCGCCTGCTGAGAGGCGAGCATATCGGTCTGGTCGGCGCAAACGGCGAAGGAAAATCGACCTTCTTTAAGATTGTGACCGGAAAGACAGAGCCTGACGCAGGCAAGATAGAGTGGGCGAAAAATGTCCGCGTCGGATATCTGGATCAACATGCGGCGCTTGAGAAAGGAATGACAGTGCGTGATGCTCTGAAATCAGCATTCTCATGGCTGTTTGAACTGGAGGAGAAGATGAACGGGATCTGCGACAGGCTTGGCAGTGCGGATCCGGATGAGATGGAGACGATGATGGAAGAGCTTGGGACGATCCAGGATACTCTGACCATGCATGATTTCTATGTGATCGACGCAAAGGTGGAGGAGGTCGCCCGGGCGCTGGGACTGCTGGATCTCGGGCTGGACCGGGATGTGACGGACTTAAGCGGCGGGCAGCGCACCCGGATACTTCTCGGGAAGCTGCTTTTGGAGAAACCGGATATCCTTCTTCTGGACGAGCCTACAAACTATCTGGATGAAGAGCATATCAGCTGGCTGAAGCGGTATCTGACAGAGTACGAGAACGCGTTTGTCCTGATCTCTCATGATATCCCATTCTTAAATGATGTGGTGAATATCATCTATCATATGGAGAACCAGAGCCTGGACCGATATGTTGGGAATTACGATGATTTCCAGAGAGTGTATGAGGTGAAGAAGGCACAGCTCGAGGCAGCATACAAAAGACAGCAGCAGGAGATCAGCCAGCTTAAGGATTTTGTGGCGAGGAACAAGGCGCGTGTCTCCACGAGAAATATGGCGATGTCCAGACAGAAGAAGCTGGACAAGATGGATGTGATCGAGCTTGCGGCAGAGCGTCCGAAACCGGAATTTCACTTTAAGATGGGGCAGACGCCGGGGAAATATATCTTTGAGACAAAGGATTTTGTGATCGGTTATGACGAGCCTTTGTCAAGCCCGCTGAACCTGTCGCTGGAGCGGGGGCAGAAGATCGCCCTGACCGGAGCAAACGGGATCGGAAAGACCACGCTCATCCGCAGCATCCTGGGACTTGTGAAGCCGTTGAAAGGGACATGCGAGCTGGGGCAGAATATTTCTGTGGGATATTTTGAGCAGGAAGGGGACGGAAAGAACA
>USKR01000358.1 GCA_900555215.1 uncultured Ruminococcus sp. | reverse complement strand
GGAGGAAATTTTGAACCACGCTTACCGCCATTCCCGCGAGGAAATGCGGGAGCTTTTGGCGGCCAAAGCCAACGTGGATCGCATCCTGAACATGGAGGCAGAGCACGACGCCGAAAAAGAAAAAGACCACGGCCAGCGGTGAGCTGGCTATGGTCAAAAGCGTTCGCAGAACGCGCAGCCGCAGATTGAAAATCTGCGTTCAAGGGGGCTTGGGGGCGATGCCCTCAACAAGCATAGCGGGACGGAAATCCCTGGGGGGATTTTCCGTCCCGCGGCCTGTGTGTATTAACACAGGCATTGCTTGCTGCTCGCTGCTCGTGTGCTTACATTATTATATATAGCTTCTCAAAGTGCGTATTTGTAATTTCCCGGAGCAGAATGCCCATCCTATACAATAAATATGAAAAAAGTATAGGAGGCAGGAATCTAAAAACAATACATGGAATCACAGCACAGGCTGCTGCGCCGTAATCTGTACCAGCAGTAAAATTTTTCATAATTTTATGGTATTCTTATCTATATACCCGGATATGTAGAAATAGAAAATCCGTAGTTTGTGATCTCAGACTCTAAAGCGGCGCCGCAGTTTGTCGATATTGGCATGGAGAATGAGGGAAGCAGCGTGACATATACAGACGTCGAAGGCAGAGTATATGAATATGAGATCACGGCAGTAGTGACCGGATACTAGTCAGAAGAAGGCGGTGGAGCACTCGTACTAATCATGGAAGAACAGTTGTCAGGACAGAGAGTGGAGATACATTGCGCACAGATACCCTGACTGCCTGGGGTGTTGCCGTTCTTAGCAGATCTGAGATGGAAAAATCCATAAAAACGGTAACTTTTACAGCTTGAATATGGTATTATTATCAGCATAGAAATGTGTTTTCAGAGGAGTGAGAGGATGGACAAGCTATATAAAACAGTGCTCGCAGCGGTAACAGCTGCTTCGGTACTCGTCTGCAGCGCCTGTGCGGGCGCTCCGGCAGCAGATCAGGTCCAGGACCCGGATGCCGGAAAAACATTGCCGGAGATGACAGAGAAGATTACCATACCTGCCTCGATATTTAAGTTTGCCAATACAGATATCGAGGACAACATGGAGGCTTTTGAAGATTACTGTACCGATGTAAGGCGTGACGGGGATGATCTAATTCTGGAAGTGACGCCGACGCAGAAAGAAGAACTTATAGAGATGTACGCCGGGTCCATTGACGATGTGCTGGAAGATATGGAGAAAGACGAACAGGGCTATTATGTAGAGGCGGATACCGATCACAGCCGTTTCATATATCATATCGACGAGAATATCGACGGTATTCTACAGGCAAAGATGCTGTTGACGATCACGACATCGGATGTCCTGACCGGAATCATGGAAACAGGGGATCCAAACTGGAGTGTCAGCGCAAAGATCGTGAACTGCCATACGGGGCTGACTGTCGGTGAAGGCACATTTCCGGACGGGAGCATCACCTTCGGGCCCGGCGAATGGAAGGCCAGCTATGACGGCGGCGCATGGCTTGGTGCCAGACAGGAAGAGGTTATGGACATGACAGGCCTTACCGGGCCTTATGAGGGACTGACCGATACACAGAAAGGGGTCGTTACATCTGTCGTGCAGATGCTGGACTGGATCGAAGGGAAATATGAGCAGCAGTTTCATTATATATCCTACGCGCCGGGAGACGCCGTCGAGCAGGAACACCTAAAGGTGTATCCGGAACAGGGCGGTGAATCGGATGTCGTGACAGTGTACCGTACCTATGAAAACGGCCTGTACCGGTATGAAGATGATTACGGAGAAATTCTGAAGCGCCCTTCCTACGAAGAGCAGGTCCGCATATTTGCGGAGCAGTATCTGCCTTCCGAAGGGATAAAGATATACACGGAAATTAAGGATGGAGGAAACGGTGCGGCGGATGGAGAATCGTTTTTAAAGGAGGTTTCCGCTGTGACGTATATTTTTATGGATGAGGCCCTATGTTCAGGCCAGTACGAGACATTTTTGGAAGCCGTACCGGACTGGCTGACGGAGAACTGTCAGGGCGTGCCGGCTGGGATCTATCTGCGCATGGCAGAGTCTGAAGCGTGGAAACAGATTGGCAGATCTGATTATGAGGATAAGCTCCGGGAAGATATCTATACCGAAGAGGCGGAGTGCGCGATATCCGGGAGCGGGAAAGTGA
>USKR01000357.1 GCA_900555215.1 uncultured Ruminococcus sp. | reverse complement strand
AAAGCCGGAGACGAGGAGGCGCGGGAGCGGTATATCAAAGGCAATCTCAGGCTTGTCTTAAGTGTGATCAAACGTTTCGAGAGCAGCAGTGAGAATGCGGACGATCTGTTCCAGATCGGCTGCGTGGGTCTGATGAAAGCAGTGGATCATTTTGACCCGACAAGGCTTGTGAAGTTTTCCACATACGCGGTGCCTATGATCATCGGAGAAATCCGGAGATATCTGAGGGACAACAGCCCCATGAGAGTCAGCAGGTCGCTGAGAGATACCGCGTACAAAGCAATTTACGCCAAGGAAGGGTATATCCGCCAGCATATGAAGGAGCCTACGGTACAGGAGATAGCAGACGAGATCGGGATCTCAAAGGAAGACGTGGTCTATGCCCTGGACGCGATCCAGATGCCGGTCAGCCTGCACGAGCCTGTGTACAGCGACGGCGGGGACACACTGTACGTGATGGATCAGGTAAGCGACAAGAAAAATAAGGAAGAAAACTGGGTGGAAGAGCTCTCTCTGGAAGCGGCTATGGAAAGGCTCAATGCGAGAGAGCGGTATATCATTACCCTTCGGTTCTTTGAGGGGAAGACGCAGATGGAAGTGGCGGAGCAGATCAATATCTCACAGGCACAGGTGAGCCGTCTGGAGAAAAATGCCCTGAAGATCATGAGAAAGTATCTTCTCGGTGACTGAAGGCGCCCGTATATAAACAAAGGACCGCACGAAAATCATACAGAAGAGAAGACAGACGAAAGGAAGAGCAGTACAATGGACTATAAAGCTTGCATATTTGATCTGGACGGGACTCTGACAGATACGCTGGAATCCCTGACATTTTCCGTCAACGAGACTATGAAGGAAATCGGATTGCCGGGAATCACGCAGGATCAGTGCAGACAGTTTGTGGGAAACGGGGCGAGGGTGCTGATCGAAAAGACGCTTCGAGCCGGGGGAGATGAAAAGCTGAGTCTTTTTGACAAGGCGTTCTCTGCTTACGGGCGTATATTTGATGAGAACTGTACTTATCGGGTGGAGCCTTATGAGGGCATCCCGGAGCTTTTGAAAGCCCTTAAGGACCGGGGGATGAAGCTGGGCGTTCTCTCCAACAAGCCGGACCGCCAGGCAGTGCATGTGGTGGAAGAGATCTTCGGCAGGGGCGTTTTCGATATCGTGAGGGGACAGCGGGAAGGCGTGCCGAGGAAACCGGACCCGGCTGCGGCCCTCGCTATTGCGGAAGCATTTGGCGCGGCGGCGGATGAGACGGTCTATATCGGGGATTCCGAGGTGGATGCGGCAACGGGAGCAGCGGCAGGGATGGAGACGGTGCTTGTGTCCTGGGGATTCCGCTCAAGAGAAGTGCTGGAGAGCGCAGGAGCAGGGCGCGCGCGGATCGCAGATTCTGCGGAGGAGATACTTGAGATGATAGATGAGAGGAGGAAGATACATGAGTGATTACAGTGAGATCTGCCTGAAGACATTCTTGAAAGATCAGAAAAAGCTTTTTGATGAACCGGTAGCGGAAAATCTGGAAGAAGCAGAGGCTTTCCTGGAGGACTGTATGGCGGTCGTCGTTCACTCCCTGGACGAGGTGAGAGAATACTTTGAAGAAGAGGGCGCAGACATAGATGGAATGACTCGGGAGGAGCTTGAGGAAGCATCTGAAGTGTTCCCTCTCCCGGACGGGACGTATTTGATCGTAGAAGGATAACAGGAATTAATATCTCTAAGAAAAGAAACATCTGGAGAAGCCGCAGTTTATTCGACTGCGGCTTTTCCTACGGCTTCCTTAATTGCGTCCAGTATGATCTGGGATGTATAAGGCGCATCTTCAGACAGGGAGATATCGTCCAGGGACTGTGTCTCATACACCTGTTCCGCAATGTCTTCTATGGCAGGCTGGATGAGCGGGAACATAGTAGTCACGGTTTCATCCAGGTTAGAGAATCGTATAGAATTAATGCGCGAACTGTCAACAGACACTTCAACCTCCAGGTTCGTATTATTCAGGGTAAGGGTGGATGTATAGATCCCCGGGGTATACTGTTTCCCCGTTTCCGCACTGTCTGCGCCCTTATCAGGGCGGAACATGATGATAAGAAGGACGATGAGCAGGATCCCGAGTGCCGCAAAGATGGCAGTATAAATGATCTCCTTCATGTGCAGGACAACGATTTTTGTTCTGGAACTCATAGAGTTACCTCCC
>USKR01000356.1 GCA_900555215.1 uncultured Ruminococcus sp. | reverse complement strand
CGCGGCGATCTGGGTGTGGAGATCCCGGCTGAGGAAGTGCCCTACCTGCAGAAAATGCTGATCCAGAAGTGCAACAGTAACTTTAAGACAGTCATCACTGCTACGCAGATGCTTGATTCCATGATGAGAAACCCGCGCCCGACAAGAGCGGAAGTAACAGATGTCGCCAATGCGGTATATGACGGCACGGACGCAGTGATGCTTTCCGGCGAGACGGCTCAGGGTAAGTACCCGCTGGAAGCACTTCAGATGATGGTTCATATTATTGAAAGTACAGAACAGCATTTGGATTATGAAACAATACTGGATAAGACGGGCGGACATTTAAAGAAAGGCCTGGACAGCGCTGTCGGATATTCTTCCGTACTGGCGGCTGCGAATCTGAATGCAAAATGCATTATCACGCCGTCTGTTTCGGGAGCTACGACAAGAGTTGTATCCAATTTGAGACCAAGACAGGTGATTCTCGGCGTTACCCCAAATGAGCGGACTTTAAGGAGAATGTCCATCTACTGGGGCGTGGTTCCGATCAAATCCAGGGAGTTTAATACAACAGACGATATCTGTGATGGAGCTATCGAACTGGCGAAGGTAAAACAGTATGCAGAGACCGGCGACGTGGTCGTGCTCACAGCGGGCATTCCTTCCCCGAATGTCAAACAGGAGCGGAGCGCGGCAAGCAACATGATGAGGATCGCGACGGTAGAATAAGGCAGGGAAGCATACAGAGACCTGATAATAATGACAATATAAAAGTTTTTACTTCCCGCGGAGAATGACATACCGGCATTTTCCGCGGGTTTTGTATGTGAAATAATTGTTGACAGTGCGATGGAAGTGTAATATAGTGTTCCTGAAAAGAACTACTAAAATAAACATGACGAAAGAGGCGGCATATGGAGGATCACAGGGCATCGGAATATCTGATGCATTTCGGGCTCTCAAGGCAGGAAGCGATTGTCTATGAGCGTCTGCTTTCCGGAGGGAAACAGACGGGCTATGAGATTGCCAGAGGTACGGGAATCTCCAGGTCTAACGCTTATACATCCCTTGCGGCCCTTGTGGAAAAGGGAGCGGCTTATCTGGTAGAGGAATCTGCGAGAAAATATATCCCGGTCCGTCCGGAGGAATTCTGCGGGAGCAGGATCCGCAGGATGGAGGAAGAAAAACGCTGGCTGTGTCTGAATCTGCCCCGGGAGGAATCAGAAGAAGAAGGATATATCACAGTGGATGGAGAAGACAACATCCGGGACAGGATCTGCTGTCTTCTGGAGAGCGCTGAGGAAAGGGTTTATCTTTCCTGTTCAGCGGCATGTCTGGAACAACTGCGAGAATCTCTGTCTCATCTGGCTGAAAGAGGAAGGAAGATTGTACTCATCACAGACAATGAGTTTTGTTTTGATGGTGCGCTTGTGTATGTGACGGATGCAAAGGAAAACCAGATCGGGTTGATTACTGATTCCAGATATGTACTGTCGGGAGAGTATGGACCGGGCAGTATGAATACCTGTCTGTATTCGGGACAGAAGAATTTTGTAAAAATTTTTAAGACTGCTCTGGCAAATGAGATCGAACTTATAAAGATACGAAAAGGAGAAAGAAAAAAATGATTAAAAAACCGTTTGTTACAAAGGGACAGATCGAAGAGATCACAAAAACATATCCTACGCCTTTCCATCTGTACGATGAGAGAGGAATCAGAGAAAATGTCAAGGCGTTAAAAGAGGCGTTTTCATGGAACAAGGGATACAAGGAATATTTTGCTGTAAAGGCGACCCCGAATCCCTTCCTGATCCAGATTTTAAAGGAGTATGGCTGTGGCTGCGACTGTTCTTCCTACACAGAACTCATGCTCTCGGACGCCATGGACATCAGAGGCGAAGATATTATGTTTTCATCCAATGACACGCCGGCAGAGGATTTCGCACTGGCGGAGAAGCTGGGCGCGATCATCAATCTGGATGACATCACCCATATTGATTTCCTTGAGAAGACGATCGGATATATCCCGGAAACGATCAGCTGCCGTTACAATCCGGGCGGACTTTTCAAGATCAGCAATGACATCATGGACAACCCGGGAGATGCTAAGTACGGTATGACAACTGAACAGATCCTTGAGGCGTATAAGATTTTAAAAAGCAAAGGCGCAAAAGAGTTCGGGCTCCACGCATTCCTTGCCAGCAATACAGTGACAAATGACTATTAC
>USKR01000355.1 GCA_900555215.1 uncultured Ruminococcus sp. | reverse complement strand
TATCCCCGCCCGCCGCGAATACGTCTTAAAATAACCTGCGGTTTTCGGACGTTTTCCGCCTCCCGTCCTCACACACAAATCCAGATTTACAGCCTCTTTGCGATCGCTTTGATAAATCCTTCACTGTTGAGTACTGTCGGGTTTTCGATCGTAGTGATCAGGGCAAGGTCCTTCGTCATCTCGCCTGCCTCGATCGTATCAATGGTTGCTTTTTCCAGGCGGTCAGCAAATTCCATCAGTTCTTTATTGCCGTCCAGCTCGCCGCGCTTTCTGAGCGCTCCTGTCCATGCGAAGATCGTTGCCACAGAGTTCGTGGATGTCTCCTCACCCTTTAAATGTTTATAATAGTGGCGCTGTACCGTCCCGTGAGCCGCCTCATACTCATAATATCCCTCCGGTGAAACAAGCACGGAGGTCATCATTGCGAGAGAACCGAAAGCGGAGGATACCATATCGCTCATCACGTCTCCGTCATAGTTCTTGCATGCCCAGATGTAACCGCCCTCAGATTTCATCACGCGGGCGACCGCATCATCGATCAGAGTATAGAAATACTCTATGCCCGCTGCTTTAAACTTTTCATCAAACTCTGCATCATAGATCTCCTGGAAGATATCCTTGAATGTATGGTCGTATTTCTTGGAGATCGTATCTTTTGTCGCGAACCACAGGTCCTGCTTTGTATCCAGCGCATAGGAGAAACAGCTTCTCGCAAAGCTCTCGATGGATTTATTCAGGTTATGCATGCCCTGCACAATACCCGGACCGTCAAAATTATGTACGAGTTCTTTTGTCTGAGTCCCGTCCTCTGCCGTATAGACCAGTTCCACCTTGCCGGCGCCCGGAATCTTCATCTCAGATCCCTTATACACGTCTCCATATGCATGTCTTGCGATCGTAATAGGCTTCTTCCAGTTTTTCACGCATGGCTCGATGCCTTTTACAACGATCGGGGCACGGAACACCGTCCCGTCGAGGATTGCGCGGATCGTCCCGTTGGGGCTTTTCCACATCTCTTTCAGGTCATATTCATCCATACGTGCGGCATTCGGAGTGATCGTCGCACATTTGACCGCTACTTTATATTTCTTTGTGGCAAGGGCAGAGTCCACAGTCACCTGATCATCAGTCTCGTTTCTGTGCTCCAGACCCAGGTCATAATATTCTGTCTTCAGATCGATATAAGGGATGAGGAGCTCATCTTTGATCATCTTCCATAAGATCCTTGTCATCTCGTCCCCGTCCATCTCTACAAGGGGTGTGGTCATTTTGATTTTTTCCATTGTGGGTATCCTCCTGATTGTTTTATGATAGTTTGTTACTCGCAGTGTATTATACCTGTTCGTATCCCTGCCTTTTCAGATTCTGCATCACATGCATGATATGTTCGTTGGCAAGCTGTTCTGCCATTTCTTCATCCCTGTCTCTGATCGCGCGCAGGATCTGGCGGTGTTCTCTGATGGATTTTCTTGCCCGGTCCTCCGACACTACGGATGATTTTCTGGCAGTCTGCACATAATTGTGAAAATCCGTGAGGACATGCCCCAGGATTCTGCTGCCGGAAGCCTCGTACAGAATAGAATGGAACCTTCCATCCAGCGACGCGATCTGCTCTGCGCTGAATCCGCTTTCCTTTTTCATCTGAAATTCCGAGAGAAGGATCGTTTCCTCCAGCTCGTCAAGCTGCGCGTCCGTAATATGTTCGACCGCCCAGCGGGCGCACAGACCTTCCATCATGGACCGGATCACATAAATATCCCAGATATCCTTATGGGAAATACCTGTCACATAAGCTCCCCTGTTGGGAATAATGGTCACCAGGCCTTCCAGCTCAAGCTGACGGAGCGCTTCCCTGACAGGAGTCCGGCTCACTCCGAGTTCTTTTCCTATGGTATTTTCCCTGAGTTCATCATTTTCCTTATATTTCCCGTTCAGGATGTCTCCCCGTATCTTATGGAAAACACGTCCTCCCAGAGAATGGTCCTGATACTCTTCCATTTTCAGTCCTCCTGCTGCCGAGACCGGCCGGTCATAATGTTATGTGCAGCTCGTCACACACACTGTCTATTTTCGCAACTAATTCCTCATCTGTCAAGACTGTAACGCGCCCGTCCTCATATTCTTTGTCCACCCAGTCTTTCAGCCTGCGCACAAGCTCTGAGTTCTTGTCTACCTGGCGTTCGCCTGCCAGCTTGTAGTACGCGTTGATCC
>USKR01000354.1 GCA_900555215.1 uncultured Ruminococcus sp. | reverse complement strand
ATCCCGGCTGCCGCCTTTGCCGCTGCCGCCGCGCAGCTCCCGGTGGTGAATCCCAGCCGGAGTCCTGAGCGCGTCCTCCCGATCTCATAATTTCCCATGGCAGCACCTCGTTATCCTAAAGCTTCCCTTATATGTTCCTCAAAGATCCTGCGGATCCCTTTCACTTCTCCCAGACCTTTCAGGATCACCCGGACTTCATACCCTGCATTCTCCATCTCGCTTTTCCAGGAGTCTTCCTCGCCTGCCATGTCGTTTTTAGCATGGTCTCCGGCTACCATCATAAAGGGCATGAGAGCCACCCTTTCCGCGCCGCAGATTTTAAGCTTTGTCATTACAGTATTCAGATCCGGGAAGTTTTCCACTGTCCCCACCAGCACCCGGCTGTACCCCAGCGCGTGGAAGGTATATTCCAGCATGGGATATGCCGCGTTAGCGTGATGATCTGTCCCGTGCCCCATCAGGGCAAGTACCTCTCCCGGCGCAAGCTCAGTCTCAGACATCACCGCATGAACTGCTTTTTTATAGTCGTCCGCGCTGCTTAAAAGAGGCTTTCCCACACGGATCCATTCAAAACGCCCTTCCTGCTTTTTAATCTCATCCAACATCCGGTCGTTTTCAATCCCGTTAATGATGTGGGTAGGCTGGATGACCACGCACCGTATTCCATCCGATGCCATCCTCGCCAGCGCCTCTTCCACCGTATCAATGGCAATACCTTTTTCTTTCTTCAGTTTCCGAAGGATCATCCGGCTTGTAAACGCGCGGCGGACAATATATTCCGGAAAAGCTTCCGCGATGTCCTCTTCCATCGCCTGTATAGTCTTTTCCATAGTATCCGTATGGCTGGTCCCAAAGCTTACGACCAGAATCCCTTTCTTCATCCTGAAATCCTCCTTTCCAGATCTTCTATCGTCTTCGGCGGTTCTCCCTCCGGTCCGATAATGCCCCTCCGGATAAGCTTCCGGTACAGCCGCATCACAGCCGGCTGCTCCAGATTTGCCTGCTCCATCGCTTTCTCGTCCCCGCAGACCTGACGGGGCGTTCCCTGCCGAAGCACCTTTCCTTCGTGCAGAAGCACGATCTCATCCGCCCACGCATAAGCATAATCTACGTCGTGGGTCGCCATGAGTATGGTCAGTCCACTGTCTGAGAGCTGCCCGATTATGTCTCTCACCAGTTTCCGGTGTTTCGGGTCAAGGGACGCTGCCGGCTCGTCCAGTATCAGCACCTCCGGATGCATGACAAGGATATCCGCAATAGCGACCAGCTTCTTCTGCCCTCCGCTCAGGGCGTGGGCAGGGCGGTCACGGAATGGAGTGATGCCCATCTTTTTGATCACTTCCTCCACCTCTTTTTCCGCGCGCTCCTCATCCACTCCGAGATTCAGTATCCCAAAGGATATCTCCTGGAACACGCTTGCCGAAAACAGCTGGTTGTCCGGCTCCTGAAAGACGATCCCCACCTTCCGTCTTACATCCAGAAGTCCTTTTCTTGTATATTCCACCGGACTTCCGTTGATCAGCATCCTGCCTTCCTGGGGCTTAAGGATCCCGTTCATGCAGAGAAAGAGAGTAGACTTTCCCGATCCGTTTCCGCCCATGAAAGCAGTCTTCCTGCCCTTTTTCAGCTTCAGGCTGATCCCGTCAAGCGCCTTTTTTTCATTTCCTTCATAGGTATAGGAGAGCTGTTCCGCCTCCACGACCCATTCTTTCTCTTCCATCATCTTATCCAGCTCCATATTACCATTCCCAGCAGAACCGCTTCATATCCCGCGATACAGAGGATCTCCTTCTTCTCCGCCGGGCGTTCTTCTGAAAGTACCTTAAGCTCCCCGTCATAGCACCTCGCCTCCATGGCGTCGTACAGAACGCCTGATCTCTTTATCGAACGGACAAGAAGCGCGCTCCCCATGCCTCCAAAGGATCGGAGCCTTGTCCGGTAATCCCGGTTGCCCAGCCGTGAATTCTGTGAAGTAGTGATCGCAGACGCTGTCTCCATCAGAAGGAAGATAAACCGGTAGATCAGCATCATCAATTCTATGACAAGGCCCGGGATACGCAGTTTTTTCAACACTCCCAGGATATCCGTCATGACCGTGGTCAGTGACAGAAAATACAGACAGGTCACCGCTGCAAACGCCTTTCCGCAGAGCCGGAGCCCCTCCAGGACAGAGGAGACACTCCCCGTAAGATACCATTCTCCCAGCGGAAACGCGAATGCATCC
>USKR01000353.1 GCA_900555215.1 uncultured Ruminococcus sp. | reverse complement strand
TGCTGCACATGCACTGTGAAAGTGACCGGAAAGACCGGCGTGGAGATGGAAGCTCTGACAGGGGCGAGTATCGCCCTGCTTACAATCTATGATATGTGTAAGGCAATGGACAGATCCATGGAGATCGGAGAAATCTATCTTGTGAAAAAGACCGGCGGGAAGAGCGGGGAAGTACACAATGACCTTCATCCCCGCAGAGACAGGGAAACGGGCTGCCACAAAGGCGGTCGTACCGAACTGGATATACTTTAGGCGGGATACCGGGATACTGTATGGCAGGGATGCGGCGCCGGGAGAGAAGGAGCGTGACAAAATGGAAGGATACAGATGGAAGGCGGCAGTGGTAACACTGAGCGATAAAGGATATGCCGGGGAGCGGGAAGATAAGAGCGGTCCCCTTATCTGTGAAATGATCGCGGAAGCCGGGTATGATGTTCAGAAAACTGTTCTGCTTCCAGATGAAAAGGAAGAAATAAAAAAATGTCTATGTTCATTATCTGATGTTGACAAGATGGATATCATTTTCACTACAGGCGGGACCGGATTCGCGCCGAGAGACTGTACGCCTGAGGCGACGCTGGAGGCGGCGGACCGGATCGCACCGGGGATCGCTGAGGCGATGCGCCTGGCCTCTCTTCAGGTAACGCCGAGGGCAATGTTAAGCCGCGGCGTTTCCGTGATACGCGGGCAGACGCTGATCATCAATCTCCCCGGAAGCCCAAAGGCTGTGAGAGAAAATCTGGAAGCGGTGCTTCCGTCTCTGGATCACGGTCTGGCAATTCTGACAGCCAGAGCAGGAGAATGTGCGCGATGAAAGATCAATTTGGAAGGACGATCGATTATATGCGGGTGTCTGTGACAGACCGCTGCAATCTACGGTGCGTGTACTGTATGCCTGCTGAGGGTATCCCCTCGGTACCCCATCAGCAGATACTGAGTTTCGATGAGATTGCCCGGATATGCAGGATCGGCGCGGGACTCGGGATCAGGAGGATAAAGCTGACCGGCGGCGAGCCGCTGGCGCGCAGAGGGCTCCCGGAGCTATTGGGAATGCTGAAAGGGCTCCCGGACATTGAGCAGGTGACTTTGACAACAAATGGGACACTTTTAAAGGAACAAATAAATGAATTAGTTTCTAATGGGCTGGATGCTGTCAATGTCAGTATTGATACGATGGATCCCTGCCGATATCGGGAAATGACCCGGGGCGGCAGCCTGGAAAAGGCGCTGGAAGGCCTGGACACTGCTGCAGGGGTTCCCGGTCTTTCCGTTAAAGTAAACTGTGTTCCTTTAAAGGAGACGGGGGATGAAGACTATATCCGGCTTGTTCTTTTTGCAAAAGAGGGAAAGGCTGATGTGCGGTTTATCGAAATGATGCCTATCGGAATGGGAAAGAATTTTGAGGGGCGCAGCAGGGAAGATATTTGTGCCGTACTGGAGAAGACATACGGGAAAGCGGAGTGGTATACCGGACGGATCGGAAACGGTCCGGCCGAATATGTACATTTTCCCGGGTTCGTGAAACATGTCGGTTTTATCAGCGCGGTCTCTCATCAGTTCTGCGGCGGATGCAACCGTGTCCGTCTTACGTCAGAGGGATATTTAAAACCATGTCTCCAGTACGGGGCGGGAACAGATCTCAGAGCCCTTCTGAGGAACGGCGCAGGAGATGAGAAAATCCGGATGGCGATGAAGGAGACGATCTATGCCAAGCCTGCGCATCATTTGTTCAGAGAAGGCAGACATGCAGAAGAAACGCTGGAAACAAAAGAAATGTCCAGGATCGGAGGTTAGGACGTCGATGGGAAAAGTAATGGCAGTCTGCACGAGCCCGGCAAAGGGTACACAGAAGCAGAACATAGGCAAAGGCATTTTTATAGAAGATTACGGGATTCAGGGGGACGCACATGCAGGAAAGTGGCACCGTCAGGTCAGTCTCCTTTCATATGAGAAGATCGAAGGATTCCGTGAGAGAGGAGCAGAAGTGGAGGACGGAGCATTCGGTGAGAATCTGGTGGTGGAAGGGATTGATTTCCGTTCACTTCCTGTGGGAACACGGCTGATCTGCAACGAAGTTATACTGGAGATAACTCAGATCGGGAAGGAGTGCCACCACGGATGCCAGATCTTTCAAAAGATGGGAGACTGCATTATGCCCAAGGAAGGTGTTTTTGCAAAGGTAATCCGGGGCGGGACGATCCGCACGGGCGATGTCATGAAGGTGG
>USKR01000352.1 GCA_900555215.1 uncultured Ruminococcus sp. | reverse complement strand
TGCTTGATCATATCATCATAGGGGACAATTGTTTTATAAGTCTGAAGGAGCAGGGGCTTTTTCAGTGAACTGGAACAGGGGAGCTTTAACAAGGGGAGATACAGATGTTGGGGAATGTTTATGGGATTGATCTCGGGACATATGAGATCAAGATCTTTGATAAAAAGAAAGACCGGATTTGGCGGGAAAAAGATGCTATAGCGATGAAGAATAAAAGATATGTCTACGCAGCGGGCAATGAGGCATATGAAATGTTCGAGAAAGCTCCCGATGACATTCTGGTCATTTTTCCGATGAAAAATGGCGTTATAGCGCATTTTGACGATATGCAGTATCTTCTCGGCAGTCTTCTCGAGAGCGAGCGGCGTTTCGGACGCGGAGATGAGTATGTGGTTGCAGTGCCAACAGACGTCACCGAGTTGGAAAAAAAGGCGTTCTATGATCTGGTCTATCATTCGGAGGCAAGAGCCAGGTCTGTCCGAATCGTGGAGCGCGGGCTTGCGGACGCTTTAGGTTCCGGAATCGACGTGATTGCTGAAAAAGGAATTTTTGTTGCAAATTTCGGCGGCGGGACGACAGAACTCTCTGTCCTTTCTGAGGGCGGAATGGTATTGAACAGGCTGCTTAAAATCGGCGGCGAAGATTTTGATTCCTCAATCGCTGCACTGGTCCGAAAAAATCAGGATTTTCTTATAGGGAGGCTGACGGCAGAACGGCTGAGACGGGAATTCGGCGTTTTTGATCAGAGTACAGACAGTACGATCACTGTATCCGGACGAGACCTGATTTCCGGCGTACCGGCGCAGACGACAGTATCGATCAGCCTTGTGCGTGCGGCCATGAAAGAACTGTTGGAGGAATGCGTCCGGGCGATCAAGACGATGATCGACAGGACACCGCCAAATGTGAGAAGCGGGATAAGGGAGAATGGAATTTGTCTGACCGGGGGAATGGCAAATCTCCGCGGACTTTCTACATACTTAAGAGAAAGCACCGGGCTTCCCGTAACGGTGATGGAGGACCCGGAGTTATCTGCGGTCAGGGGACTCCGGAGGATCATTTCAGACCGTGCATATTATAACAGGCTCACGTATTCTATGATGGATGAAGATTACAGGTGGTTAAGATGAAAAAAAAGAATCATACATCGCATATAAACAGATATATCCTGCTCGGTCTGTCCGCGTTCTGTGTACTCATGATGCTGCTGTCATCATTCTCGGATAAAGTAGGAGGTCCGTTCAAAGTCCTTGCAAATGTCACGGTTATTCCTCTTCAGCAGGGAATCAATCAGATCGGAGGCTGGATGGGTGATATGAAGGATAATTTTTCAACCCTCAAACAGCTTCAGGCTGAGAATGAAAAGCTTCAGGAACAGATAGACGCGCTGACAACGGAGAATAATTATCTCCAGGAGGAGCGCTATGAGTATGAACGACTCCAGGAGCTTTATAAACTTGATCAGAATTACGCAGACTATGAAAAAACAGCAGCGCATGTTATCGGAAAGGAGTCCGGTAACTGGTTCAGTACTTTTACGATCGACAAGGGGAGCAATGATGGGATAGCAGTGGATATGAACGTGCTTGCGGGAAGCGGACTGGTCGGTATTGTTACAGAAGTCGGTCCTACATGGGCAAAAGTACGTTCTATTATCGACGATGCGAATAACGTGAGCGGTATGGTCCTGTCAACGTCCGATACATGTATAGTAAGCGGAGACCTTTCTCTTATGAATACAGGACAGATTTCATTTGATCAGATGGAAAATAATGATAATACAGTTTCTGTCGGAGATCAGATCGTTACATCATATATCAGCGACAAATATCTCCAGGGTATCCTTATCGGCTCTGTAAGCGAGATCAACGTCGATTCAAATAATCTGACGCGGTCAGGTTATATCACGCCTGCGGTAGACTTCCGGAATATCCAGGAAGTTTTGGTCATTACTACGACAAAGGCGGAACTTACGGGGGAAGATCAGGAGGAGTAGAGGAGAGACAGATATGAAAATAATAAGGGCGAGGCGGATTGCCGTTACGGCAGCTGTCATACTTGTTGCATATGTGCTGCAGTGCGCTGTGTTTCCGGCGTTCGCAGTGGCAAATATCAAACCGAATCTGATGCTGATCATTACAGCTTCATTTGGCTTTATGAGGGGGCCGAGAGAAGGAATGTTTGTAGGAATAGCATCAGGGCTTCTCATTGATATCCAGTATGGGAA
>USKR01000351.1 GCA_900555215.1 uncultured Ruminococcus sp. | reverse complement strand
TCTGTGACAGCGTCTTTTAAATATTTCTCTTTTATCTTTCCTACTGCGATTACTGATATTTTCATTTTCTTCCTCTTTTGTCTCGTATTCAAATGCCGCTTTATCCGTCACTGTCTTAAACACGATCCTGTCCCCGCAGAGCAGTGTATACTCTGCATGGCATGATACGCTTTCCCTGATCCTGCGCGTCATTTTCCCGTTCTGCGGAGCGCGCAGCACGTTTCCGGACTCCCTGGGGAAACGGACTCTCAAACAGTATTTTCCTTGTCGTATGAACAGCTCTCCATTCCCTATTTTCTGTACGGTCGCGCCAAGATAAGTGGAAAAGCGATATTCCCGCCCTTTCTGATACAAGATGCACACAGTGCCCGTGAAGCATATTGGTCCCAGCGGGATCGTCGCTGCGGCAAGCATAAGCGATCCATCGCCAAGGAAGTGCTGTGTCCATGCATATTTCTCAGGGAAGGAGCTCCCGCTGTCCCCCTCCATATATCCTTTTCCATTCCGAAAACACAGTGACTCTCCATTGACTTTAAGTTCTCCGTCCACAGAATGTCTCATGCTGTATACTGCATGCCTGCACTCCAATCCCGGTATATACCGGAATGGTCCCATGATGTCATACTTAGGCTCGGCCAATTTTCCGAACTGCAGGATACCGCTGATCTGCAGCCCCTCTGTTTCAAGATTCAGGCGTATTCCTTTCGCGGAAAACAAGTTCTCCCCGATCTGCATGATCCTCTTGCCTCTGTTGATCCGAAACTGCCGGACTGGGAACACTTTGTTCCAGCTTCCCGATTCTGTAATGATCTGGATAGAACAGGATTCTCTCTTTGCAGAAATGTGCACTGCCGGGATCACTGCAATACTTCCCTCTTTTCCCTGGCACCGGAAATACCAGCCATAAAAGTAATCACTCATAATGGATCCCCTCCTGTGCAGGTCCCTCGATCAGGTTCCCTTTGTAGTCAAAGCGGGATCCATGGCACGGACAGTCCCAGGTCTTTTCATCCGGATTCCATGTCAGCTCGCAGCCGAGATGAGGACACACGATATCCACTTTATAGACTTTCTGGTCCTCTGTCTTATATACTCCCGCTTTTCCTGTCTCCGTCTCCACGACCGCGCCATGCCCAGGCTCCAGTCTGGCAGATGTCTCATCCGGAATATGGAAAAAACGTTTGGTCAGCCCTTTTACCGCTTTCCCGCTGTCTTTCATAATCTGCGGGATCTCTTCTGCCGAGAATCTTGATGGTGAAAACACCTCAGCCCAGGGATTCTCAAATCCGCAGATCAAATCCCTGATGATCATTGCAGACACCATAGATGAGGTCATACCCCATTTCTGAAACCCCGTGGCAACGAACCAGTCCGGACGATCCGATGCGTATCTGCCGATAAAAGGTACTTTATCTGCCGTAATGCAGTCCTGAGCTGACCAGCAGGCTGCTTCCCGGCTCTGGGGATAGAGTTCCCGAGCCGCTGTGCGCAGCATTTTATAGCTTCCGCCTTCGTATTTTCCGCCATCCTTCTTCTCTCCTGTCCGATGTCCTTCTCCTCCGAAGAGAAGATATCTTCCAAACTGCCGGAACGAAAGGGTATCCTTCCCATCGCCGATATACATGCCATTGATTACTCCCGCGCCTTCCAGCGCCAGTACATAAGACCGTTCCTGATGCATCCGGGTGAAAAACATGCCCGGAAAATTTACGAAAGGAAAATGAGTGGCAAAAATAACCTTTTCTGCCTTTACGCTGCCACAGACAGTCTTTACAATATGTTCCTCTGCTCCTCTTACAGGCGAATTCTCATATATTGTCAGTTTCTCAGACAGGGAACGAATGAATTTAAGGGGGTGAAACTGTGCCTGCCGAGCAAATTTCACCGCTCCGGCGCAGGAGACAGGAATTTCAATATGGGGCACAAAAGACGCTTTAACCCCAAGTCCAGCCGCAGCTTCCGCCTCGTCCTTTAATTTCTTTTCATCCTGAGAATATACATAGGAATCTTTCTCCTCCAGATCACAGTCAATCCCCTCTTTTTGTATGATCCTCTTATATTCCTCAACAGCCGCCTGATTTGCACGGACATACTGTTCTGCCGCATCTCTGCCTTTCTTTTTGATAAAATCATGACAGAACATCCCATGCTGGGACGTGATCTTTGCCGTAGTATTCTTGGTCTGCCCGCCGCCGATCCTCCCGGCTTCCAGGACAACCGTCCTTACCCCGGCACATTCGAGCTGAT
>USKR01000350.1 GCA_900555215.1 uncultured Ruminococcus sp. | reverse complement strand
CAAGATTCTGATAGATCCGGGTATCGGATGGCGTTATTATATGTGCAAGGCAGACTTCCTTCCCGGGCACTCTCACCCGGGTCATGCGGAGTTTTTTCCCTTTCAGGTGTTCATAGTCATCGTGGAACAGCTTTTCCAGCAGTTCCTCTTTCGTCATTCGAGCCATAGCCGCACTTCCTATCTCTTTGTAATCTTGCACACTACATATCCCAGAGTATCACGGAAATAGTCTACGATCTCTGTGAGAGCTGACGTCACGTCTGAGATCTCTCCGGTAATGATCAGCGTTCCTGTAAAACGGTCGGCAAATCCAAGATATACATTTCCGCTCTTGACTGCGATATCGGACGCGATCACTGCTGATTCCGGAGGGGTCATATTCATAATGCCGATTGCTGATGAACCATAATCAAGCTGGGGATTCAGCCCGAGCTTCTGGTATATGATCGGAGCCGGACCGCCCATCACATGCGCAAAGGTGATCTCCTTTCCCGCCACGGTCTCCTGTACGATTCTAATCTGTTCTCCATGATCATTTGCCATTATCGGTTCCTCACTTTCAGAAATATATTTGCATAATTTCCCTTTTTAATTTACATCCCCTAAAAATCATACTATCAGTAATTTTCCATGTCAAGCTGTAATTTCATTCCCTTTATCCGGCCGGATATGTATTCGGATCCGTATCTCCACTTCGTTTCTTCTTCCTGACGAAAATCTTTTTCCACCGATGTGTTATCATAGGGATCTGGAACGCCAGCATAGCGATCCACCCGAAAAAATTCGCCCAGGCAAGCCGGTCAAAACCGCCGTGCATGATATGGATCATGATCCATGCGGAAAAAAACCTGGCCGACATATTCAGTATTGTACTGACCAATGTAACTTTCAGATCCCCCAGTCCGCGGAAAAATCCCTGGATAATATTTGTTGCCGCAGGCATTACATACATAAACGCGATCAATTTCAGGTAGGATATCCCCAGGGTCACGACCTCTTCTGAATCATTTCCTACAAACAACTCCATGATCTGCCGGGAAAATCCGAACACAAGCGCCAGCACCACAGCCGTGTATATCGTCTCCAGCAGGATCGTACAGTAAAACCCCTGTTTCATCCTGCGGATCTTCCCCGCGCCCCGGTTCTGCGCCATAAAAGTAGTGGACGCATGGGCAATATTCTGCTGGGGTGTCATGGCGAAATCATCTACCCGGTTGATCGCGGTAAACGCCGCGATAAAAGCCACGCCCTGCACATTCACGATAGTCTGTACACAGATCTTGCCGAGCTGCACGCACATCTGCTGGAGCGCGCTCGTGATGCCATATGAAAATGTACGCCCCAGCACCGCCCTGTCGAATACTTTCCACTTTTCTCCAAGACAGAGCAAGGGCACCTTCTTCTTGATATAACCAAGGCAGAACAGACAGCAGAGCGCCTCGCTGAGCACAGTCGCCAGCGCACTTCCGGGCACGCCCCACCTAAGGAGCAGGACAAAAAACAGGTCCAGAACCACATTTAGGACTGCGCTGATAATAAGAAAAATCAGAGGCGCCCTGCTGTCCCCCAGGGCTCTGAGCGTATTGGAAAAGAAATTATATATAAAGGTAAAGGTCAGCCCGCTGAAAATAATTCTCAGATACACAGCCGCAGTCCCTATAATATCCTGCGGCACCTGAAGAAGGACAAGAAGCGGATGGGCAAAAATCAGCAGCAGGACCGTAACTGCCGCAGAAAAAGCCAGCCCGCCGATCATTGCCGTACTGATCTGGCACTCCAGCTGCGCGTATTTCTTTGCCCCGTACTGTGTGCTCATCAGAATACCCGCGCCCATGCACATACCGCTGATAAACAAGATCACCATATTCATGATCGGTCCTGCAGTCCCCACTGCCGCCAGCGCGTCATCCCCTACAAATTTTCCTACGATCACAGAATCCGCCGCATTATAAGTCAGCTGGAACAGATTACCCAATATAAGCGGAATCGTAAAGCCCGTAAGCTGAGGGATGATCTTCCCCTCTGTCATATCCGTCGTCATTTTCCCTTGTCCTCTCAAAAAAATACAGCATCCGCAACGCTGCTGTAATCCATTATAGCACTATTCTCAAAAAATGTCAGAAATCTAAATATGGATTTGTCGTGGAACCTGGGAGTGAGTAAAGCGGACGAAAACACCGAAGTAATATATCGAAGACGTATTCAGAGCGTGTGTGCGGGTGGTTGAGGCGACTTCGGAATGAGGCTTGGAAAAAGTAGAAATCAGGGGACA
>USKR01000349.1 GCA_900555215.1 uncultured Ruminococcus sp. | reverse complement strand
ATATCGGCCAGGATCCGGAGGAACATGATGTGACTTATGAGAATTCGCAGGCGAGGGAGCGCACCCAGGTGCTGATGGACATCGCGAACCGGACAGGCGGCATGGTGATCGGGACCGGGGATATGTCGGAGCTTGCCCTCGGCTGGGCGACTTACAACGGTGATCATATGTCTATGTACGGAGTCAATGCGTCCGTTCCGAAGACGCTGGTCCGCCATCTTGTAAAATATGCGGCGGATGAGACAGAAGACCAGGAGCTGAAAAGCGTGCTCTACGATGTGCTGGATACTCCGGTCAGCCCGGAGCTGCTGCCGCCCAAAGACGGAAATATCGCGCAGAAGACAGAAGACCTGGTAGGTCCTTATGAGCTGCATGATTTCTTCCTTTACTATATGCTCCGTTTCGGATATGAGCCGGAAAAGATCTTCAGGCTTGCAAAGAGAGCGTTTGATGGGGAGTATGACAGCGAGGTAATACTCAAGTGGCTGAAAACATTTTGCCGGAGATTTTTCTCCCAGCAGTTTAAGAGATCCTGTCTTCCGGACGGACCGAAGGTGGGGACGGTGGCTCTTTCTCCCAGAGGGGACTGGAGGATGCCAAGCGATGCCTGCGCCGCGGTTTGGATGAGAGAGTTGGATGAGATTCAGGCGTAACCGCCGCAGGGCTGATAGAACGGAGGAGAAGACAGATGAAACTGATCAGGACAGAAGATGCGGTCGGAAGTGTGCTGTGTCATGATATCACCCAGATTATACCGGGAGTGGTCAAAGATGCAGTATTTCGAAAGGGACACGTAGTGACAGAGGAAGATATCCCGGTACTTCTCTCTGTGGGGAAGGAACATCTCTATGTGTGGGAGAAACAGGAGGGGATGCTCCATGAGAATGACGCGGCGGAGATCCTGCGTCAGGTCTGCCAGGGGGCGCATATGCATGCGTCTGAGCCGAAAGAGGGGAAAATCGAACTGACCGCAGAAGCGGACGGACTTTTGAAGGTCGACAGAAAAAAATTGAATGCGGTCAACGGGATGGGACAGATGGTGCTTGCATCACGGCACGGAGATTTTCCCGTGAAAAAGGGAGATAAGATTGCCGGAATGCGTGTCGTGCCGCTTGTGATAGAAGAAGAGAAGATGACCCGGGTAAGAGAAATCTGCGGAGAGGAACCGGTCTTCAGCCTTCTTCCGTTCCGCAGGATGAAAGCCGGGATCGTGACGACAGGGAGCGAAGTGTACCACGGACGGATAGAAGATAAATTTACCCCTGTGGTCAGGGAAAAGCTGGAAGAATACAGTGTGGAAGTATTAGGGAATACCCTGTGCGATGACAGACCTGAGATGGTAGAGGATGCCATCGGTGAGTGGATCGGAAGAGGCGCCGATATGGTAGTGTGCACAGGGGGGATGAGCGTAGACCCGGACGACAGGACCCCTCTCGCCATCCGAAACGCATCGGATGAGGTCGTCACATACGGCGCTCCGGTGCTGCCGGGAGCGATGTTTATGCTGGCATACAAATACAGAGACAGCGGAGACAGATATCTGCCCATTATGGGGCTTCCGGGATGCGTGATGTATGCAAAGCGCACAATCTTTGATCTTGTGCTTCCGAGGATCGTGGCAGGAGAGAAGCTGTGTGCAGAAGACTTCTACGTGCTGGGCGAGGGCGGGCTGTGCCTGAACTGCCCGGTGTGTACATTCCCGAACTGCGGGTTCGGGAAATAAGACTTGAATATTGATAAATGGAAAATGCCATAATCCTGGTCTAATACCCGGGAAATATGGCATTTTCTGAAAGTTTATTTTTGTTATTTTTCGTATTGGGAGGTTCGGTCTAAGTAATTATTCATCTTTGTTTCCCAAATGGCTTCTTCTATGACTTGTATACAATCATCTGTATGGCTTAAAATATCTTTTCCCCAAAAATGGATTACTGTCCACCCTAAATATTGTAAAGCATGGTCCTTTTCCAAGTCACGTTGTATATTGCGTTGGATTTTGTTAATCCAGTATTCGGGATTATTCCCGCGCTCTAAACGCAATTTTAGGAATTCCCAATCTTTACCATGAAAAAATTCACTATCGCAAAATATGGCGATTTTATAGCGCGTTAAAACAATATCTGGTGTACCTGGTAATTTTTTGTGATTTTTTCTGTATCTATACCCTTTTTTCCATAGTGCTTTACGTAAGCGCAATTCTATTGAGGTGTCACGGCTATGGATACTCTTCATGTTTTTTGATACAATTTCTGCATCTCTGGACATTTTTTATACC
>USKR01000348.1 GCA_900555215.1 uncultured Ruminococcus sp. | reverse complement strand
AGTCCGCTGCGCACGAGCATGGTGAGGATATCGATCTTCCCATCTTCAAAATCCGCGTCCGTAAGCTCCGTTGTCGGCATCTCCGCCGCATTTCCCGTGCTGAACAGGGCGCGTGCGCTCTCCTGCGCTTTCTTTGCCTCTTCCTCTCCGTGCACCAGCTTGGTCAGCTCGTATGCGAGGATCTCTTTTGCAGTGTTGAGCTGGGCGCCTTCCCACGAATCCATCTTGTCGATCTCTTCGAGGGGCAGGAAGGTCAGCATGCGGATGCATTTCAGCACGTCTGCATCCGCCACATTTCTCCAGTACTGGTAGAACTCGAACGGAGAAGTCTTGTTCGGATCCAGCCAGACCGCTCCTGACTGCGTCTTACCCATCTTCTTTCCTTCGGAATTAAGAAGAAGAGTGATCGTCATTGCTCCGGCGTCTTTGCCCAGCTTGCGGCGGATCCGCTCTGTCCCTGCCAGCATATTGCTCCACTGGTCATCCCCGCCGAACTGAAGGTTGCAGCCATATTTCTGGAACAGTGCGTAGAAATCATATGCCTGCATGATCATGTAGTTAAACTCAAGGAAACTTAATCCCTTTTCCATCCTCTGCTTGTAGCACTCTGCTGTCAGCATACGGTTCACTGAGAAATGCGGTCCCACCTCGCGCAGAAGCTCCACATAATTCAGGTCAAGGAGCCAGTCCGCATTGTTGACCATAAGCGCCTTCCCCTCAGAAAAGTCTATGAATCTGCTCATCTGTTCTTTAAAGCAGTCACAGTTATGACAGATCTGCTCCGGCGTCATCATGCTGCGCATGTCCGTACGTCCGGACGGGTCGCCGATGTATCCTGTTCCTCCGCCGATCAGCGCGATCGGTTTATTTCCCGCCTCCTGGAGACGCTTCATCAGGCACAGCGCCATGAAATGCCCTACATGGAGACTGTCCGCAGTGGGGTCAAACCCGATATAAAATACAGCTTTCCCATTGTTAACCAGTTCGCGGATGCCCTCTTCATCCGTCACCTGAGCGATCAGCCCTCTTGCCTGAAGTTCTTCATAAATTCCCATCTTTCTTCTCCTTTTCCTTTTCAGCCTCCGGGATAAAAAAACCGTCCTTACTGCTCTCGCAATAAGGACGGATCTTTTTCCGTGGTACCACCTTAATTCACCGGATGCCAGTATCCTGCCCCGGTCTCATTCGGCACGGTAACGTGCGCCACTCCGCCGCAGCCTACTCATGCCTGTTATCTTTCCCGGCGATTTTCGGTGCGAAGCTCCGGGATGTATTCACTGACACCGCATCATGCGCCTCTCATCACCCGGCAGCTTTCTGTTTTCACGGTCGTCTGCTACTTCTTCCCTTCACAGCCTGTATCGTATGAGGCAATCTTAGCCTATCGATTTGTATTTGTCAAGACAAATATTGATCAAACACGCAAGGTTTATTTCACCTTTTTCCAATTCATATTAACAAATCGTCTGCCGCGCCTCTAACTTCCGCAGCACTGACGCTGCTTCACTCACGCTCTCCGCACTGGTCTGCCAGACTTCAAATTCACTGAATCCCGGAATTCCCATGGGTACGCCCTCCCGCCGGAATTCCATCCTGCTGTCAATAACCTTCTTTCCTGACATATGGAAGGCACTTACGCCTGTACATGGCGCCAGCTCTTCGATCACCGCAGGTTTGATACCTGCTCCTGCCAGAATGTTCAGCCGTCCGTCCGCTCTCTTTACAAGTTCCGCGAGCATTTCCCGCCCCTCCCAGGCAGAACTCTTCTGTCCGCTTGTAAGAATGGTGTCAATCCCCAGGGAAATACACTGATCCAACGCCTCAAAAGGATCTCTGCACACATCAAACGCCCTGTGCATAGTGATGCCAATCCCTCCCGCTGCCTTGACCAGATCAGCCATCTGCTCCATATTCAGCGACCCGTCAGGTTTAAGGATACCGATGACCACGCCGTCTGCGCCAAGATCCCTGAACTGCTCCACCTCTTCCTTCAATGTCTGAAATTCATATTCATCATAGCAGAAGTCGCCGAATCTGGGGCGCAGGAGCACCCTGATCTTCAGATCTGTATTCCGCTTTACTTCACGGAACATTGCTGGCGAGGGCGACAATCCGCCGATCACCAGCCCCGAGCACAGCTCCACCCGGTCAGCGCCTCCCTCCTGGGCGGCAATTGCAGAACGTACACTGTCCGCACATACTTCAAGTAAAAAAGACATATCTGCTCCTTTCAGAATTTTCTGATAATATTCGGAAAAGGGGTCAGACCCCTCTTCGGA
>USKR01000347.1 GCA_900555215.1 uncultured Ruminococcus sp. | reverse complement strand
TTGCTCTTCCTGAATTTTTCCCTCTCGATCTCCTCATTGGCAAAGGACTGGACTACGCGGATGCCTGCCAGCGTATCCTGGAGGCTGGAGTTTACATCCCCGATCTTCCGGCGGTTTTCCATAAAAGTCTCCTGCATCCGCTGGTTCTGGCGGAAGGAGAAGAGGAACATGCAGAGCACCAGCGCGACGAGCGGAAGGGCAAGTCTCCAATTGATCAGGAAGAGAAAGACAAAGGAGCCGGCGATCTTTACCACGGAGATGAACAGATTTTCCGGGCCGTGGTGGGCGAACTCAGCGATGTCAAACAGATCGGACACGAGCTTGCTCATCATCTGGCCGGAGTTGTTCCTGCTGTAATAGGAGAAAGAGAGCTTTTCATAATGGTCAAAAAGCTGCTGGCGCATATCCCTCTCCATGTGCGCGCCCATCATATGTCCCTGGTAACTCACATAATATTTGCACAGGCTCTGGATAATGTACATGATCAGAAGCCCGATGGCGAGAATGGGCAGAGCGTTCAGAATGGAGACACTGTCTTTTGTGAAAAGCGTGTTCGTCATTGTGCGCAGGATCTGGGGATAGGCAAGATCCGCTAAACTGATAAAAGCAGCGCAGATCAGGTCAATAAAAAAGACCGTCTTATACGGCGCGTAATAACTGATAAATTTTCTGAGTGTGTGCATGGGAAATCTCCTTTCTTATTGGCAACAACAATATTAGCACATGATTTTCTGCTTGACAAGAAGACAGCCCCTGTAATAAGGTAGGAAAAGATGCGGCGAAGGCCGGCTGATACAGATTCATAGAGTAAAAATATATAGAATACAGGAGCATATATATGAAGATTTATCTTGCCCCTTTGGAAGGGATTACAGGATGGATATTCCGAAGCGCTGTCCACGAGTGCTTTGGAGGATTTGACAAATATTTCGTGCCGTTTATCAGACCGAATCAGATGGGGCATCTAAGCGCAAGGGAGAAGAAAGACATTCTTCCGGAGCATAATACAGGAATGAGAACCGTGCCTCAGATCCTTACAAACAGAGCGGATGATTTTCTCCGCACGGCTGAGAAGCTGAAAGACTTTGGGTATGAGGAAGTCAACCTGAACCTGGGCTGTCCGTCAAAGACAGTGGTGACCAAGGGAAGAGGCGCCGGATTTCTGGCTGATCCGGCTGGTCTGGACTGGTTTTTGGGGGAGATATTTGAAAAATCTCCTGTCAGGATCTCGCTTAAGACAAGGCTTGGGATGGAAGATGCGTCTGAGTTTATGGCGCTTATGAAGATTTATAATAAGTATCCTGCGGAAGAGCTGATCATCCATCCGAGGGTGCAGAAAGATTTTTATAAAAATACACCGGATCTTCAAGCTTTTGCCCGCGCGGCGGATATCAGCAGAATCCCGGTATGCTATAACGGCGACATTTTTTCTGTAGAAGACTATGAAAGATTTACAGAACGTTTCCCCGGGACTGACCGGGTCATGACGGGGAGGGGCGTTCTGAAGGATCCGTCCCTTGCAAGAAAACTGCGGGGCGGGAGAGGAGCGGATAAGGAGGAGCTTCGCCGGTTCCATGACATTCTTTATGCAGGATATTGTGAGGAAATGTCAGGAGACAGGACGATCCTGTACAAAATGAAAGAGCTGTGGACGTATCTTGCTCCTTTGTTTTCCGATTCTAAGAAATATGCGAAGAAGATCAAAAAGGCAGAAAAATGTATTGTATATGAACAGATTATAGAAGATTTTTTTGCGGAGACAGAAGTTCAGCCATGAGCGAAAAGCTCATGGCTGAATGCGTTTCATCTGAATCGGATACCTGTGTTATGCTGTATTACAGATGTTTTTTCTATGCATTCTGCTCTTGCTGCCTTTTGAGGGCGGCTTCTACAAAGCCTTTAAACAGCGGATGCGGGCGGTTCGGGCGGGATTTTAATTCGGGATGTGCCTGGGTGGCAATGAACCACGGATGGGACGGTATCTCGATCATTTCGACAATTCGGTTGTCAGGAGAAAGACCGCACAGCGACATGCCGTGGCTTTCCAGATCTTCCCGATAGTCATTGTTTACTTCATATCTGTGGCGGTGACGTTCGCTGATCTCCTTTTTCCCGTACAGGCGGGCAGCCAGAGAACTGTCTTTTAAAATGCAGGGATAGGCGCCGAGACGGAGGGTGCCTCCGATATCTTCCACGCCGATCTGATCCTCCATGATGTGGATGACCGGATGGGTCGTGTCAGGCTTTAACTCCATGCTGTGAGCGTCATTGTAGCCGAGCACA
>USKR01000346.1 GCA_900555215.1 uncultured Ruminococcus sp. | reverse complement strand
AACATTGAGCCCGAAGCGCGGAAGATCCTTCCCAGATACGGGGTCTATGCCTGCCGTGTGATGATCGACGGAAAATGGTACAACGGCGTGGGAAATGCGGGAGTTAAGCCTACGGTCACGGATGAGCGCAGAAGACTTTTTGAAGTGTATGTCTACGGATATGAAGGCGATGCATACGGGAAGGAAGTGACTGCCCGGTTCTGCGGTTTTGAGCGGCCGGAAGTAAAATTCGGTTCTGTGGAAGAACTGAAAGAGCAGGTTATGAAGGATATGCAGTACGGGAGTGATTTTTTCAATATCTGATTGATTGAATTTCCTTTACAACCTGCCTCTGCTGTGCTATACTAGCTGAGGTTACACAATCAGCCGGCATTCGGTGATCGGACCACTCCAACCATTGCTTAATGCCAGGCGGTTTACCAGAGTATATTTAAGGAGGAAACAAACATGATCGCAAAAGAAAAGAAACAGGCAATCATCAAAGAGTATGGAAGAACAGAAGGTGACACAGGTTCACCGGAGGTACAGGTAGCGATCCTGACAGCAAGGATCAACGAGCTCACAGAGCACTTCAAGGCTAACCCGAAGGATCACCACTCAAGAAGAGGACTTCTTAAGATGGTAGGTCAGAGAAGAGGGCTTCTTGCATACCTTAAGAAAGTAGATATCGAGAGATATCGTTCCCTGATCGAGAGACTCGGACTCAGAAAATAATCCGGACTCTGTCAAGAAGAGGAATAAAGAGGGCGCTGCCCTGCGGATGGATGTTCATCTGCGGGCAGCGTCCTTTTATATTTTTTTGGCGGATTTTGCTAATTCTGACTCAGGCAGAGGGTCTTGTATTCTGTGGCGGTCATATGATAATACTTTTTGAATGCAGCGTGAAAATGGTTCGGGCAGGAGTAGCCCAATCTGGCGGCAATCTCAGAGACAGAAAGCCGGCCCTCCTTTAAAAAAGTCACTGCCGCCGCCATTCTGGCCTCTGTTCGTTTTTGGATAAAGTTCTGGCCGTACCGGTCAAATAAGATCCTGCTGGTCTGACGTGTGCTCAATCCGAGACGGTGCGACAATTCTTCTAATGTAATTGTGTCATATTCCAGGAGAAAGCTGTCTTCGATCAGGATATAAGCCTTGATCAGCGGGATCGGGATGGATGTGATCGCGGCCTTGGATGCAGGCTTATAGTTGCGCAGCACCTTGACCATAAACTGAATGAACAGCGCTTCCAGCATCAGTCCTGCTGCCGGTTTTGGATGAAAAATCTCCCTGTGGATCTGTTCCAAAGTGACCGGCAGATCCGCCTGGTCAGTGCCGTACCAGAAGGGATAATTTAGAAACAGGTCCATGATATTTTCCTGTTCCATATTCTTCCTGCGCTGTTTGGCATGTGTTTCTTCTATCCTCAGATAGATACAGTATTCATAGGTGGGGTCGTCGGGATCCGGATACTGCTGGTGTTCTACATGCGGTCCTGTCGTATAAAGGACATTGGGATACAGATCATAAGACTTCTGGCTGCTGATCAGAGTCCCCCTGCCCTGAGGAATATAGTGGAGTTCATAGCTGTTGGAGCTGTGAGAATGGGAAGGGGTGTTCCATGTCTGGCATTCGTATGTAAATTTCAGTATCGTGATCATGTATCTCCCTATTGAGAAGGTTATGTTTAAGTTGTCGTTTTTCATAGCGGAGGCTCCTGTCAAAGTACGCTTATCGGACATGGATATACCGTAATTGTCTGATTTTAATGTATCTTCATCGTACCACAAGAGCTATAATGAAAGCAAGATTTACAGAATGAATATGCTCAGAAGGAGGAGTTATATGATCATTGACGCACATGCACACTTATGGAACCCTCAGGCGGGCCGTGTGGACGGGAAACCTGTGATCCCGCTTACCGGCGGCAGGAGCGATTTTGGCGGCGAACTGAGACAGATGATGCCGCCATATATGCTTGACGGCCGCAATACTGTGGAAATGCTTATGGCAAACATGGATTATGCGCGGGTCAGCGGCTGTGTGATCACCCAGGAATATATAGACGGTAATCAGGACAGCTATCTTCTGGAATGTAAGAAAAATTATCCGGACCGTATGAAGATCAGCTGCCTGTATGAGGAGAAAACCATCGCGGACGAGTGGCTGTCCCGGTTCGATGGCGTAAAGATCTGCGGGGGCAGGCTGGGGAATAAGGATCTTCTTGTTCATGAGGAAATCTTTGCTCAGGCGGAACGTATGGGAAAGTTCCTTGCTATCGACATGGCTGACGGAGATCTGCAGACAGAA
>USKR01000345.1 GCA_900555215.1 uncultured Ruminococcus sp. | reverse complement strand
TCACTGCGTTTGACAGCTATCAGCCCAATCTGGTCCTGCTGGATCTGATGCTGCCGGGCATTGATGGTTACCAGGTCTGCCGGGAGATCCGCGCCCGCTCCTCCACCCCTGTTATCATGCTCTCCGCAAAAGGGGAAGTATTCGACAAGGTACTTGGGCTGGAA
Source organism: uncultured Ruminococcus sp. (assembly GCA_900555215.1). Classification (GTDB taxonomy): domain Bacteria; phylum Bacillota; class Clostridia; order Lachnospirales; family Lachnospiraceae; genus Mediterraneibacter; species Mediterraneibacter excrementipullorum. Next base: position 2,138 of record USKR01000345.1, on the reverse strand, counting down.
CTCGGTGCGGACGATTATATCATGAAACCTTTTGATTCTAAAGAAATGGTTGCCCGCGTACGCGCTGTCCTGAGAAGATATCAGCCTGCAAGATCAGAAGCAGACAGTCCGGAAAAAGCAAAGTGTGTGGAATATGAAGGCATTACGATCAATCTGACAAATTACTCCGTGACTTGTGACGGACAGCATATAGAAATGCCGCCGAAAGAGCTGGAGCTCCTCTATTGTCTTGCCGCCTCTCCGAACCAGGTATTCACCAGAGAGCAGCTCCTGGACCGCATCTGGGGTTATGAGTATATCGGCGACACAAGAACAGTTGACGTTCACATCAAGCGTCTTCGCGAAAAAATCAAGGATCACCCGCATTGGAGTATCAGTACTGTATGGGGCATCGGCTACAAATTTGAGACCAGATAAACTATGGAGATAATGTCATGAAGAGTATGCTTCACCTGAAATTCATCGCACTTTATATCATATTCGGCTTTCTGTGCCTGTTCACGACTGCCACGCTGACGACACAGCTCGTAGAGGACCGGCTCATGGAAGACACCTCCCAGACACTGTACAGGGAGGCAGCATTGATTGCCAGCGATTATCTTCCTTCTTATTTTACAGACGGTTCTTCCATTGATGCAGTTCAGGCACAGCTTGCAGCGATGCGGCTGTATCTGGACGCCTCCCTGTGGTTCGTAGACAGCACGGGCACCATGATCACCTCGTCAAATATCGAGAACACTTCCGCCCCTGAGGCGATCGAAGAATTCAATCCCGCTGAGATTGGAGGAAACCAGTATATTTCCGGCACTTACCACGGCTATTTTGACGAAGATGTCATAACAGTAATGTCCCCCGTCACCGAAGGCTTTTTTACAAAAGGCTACCTGCTGATCCACAGTCCTGCGGAGAATATTGATCTGCGCTGCCGGGCAGTCATGCTGCCGGTATACATTAGTCTTGGCGTTATTTACCTGCTGTCTTTTATCTTTCTTCTCGGCGTCCACTTCATCGTGTACCGACCTGTTAAAAAAATATCAGAGGCTGCGCGGCAGTACGCCCTCGGAAACCTGGACTACGAGATCCCCGTCACCGCGCATGACGAAGTCGGATATTTATCTGCTTCTCTGAATTACATGGCAGCCCAGCTTAAGGATATGGATGACTACCAGAAAAAGATCGTGGCAAATGTATCCCACGATTTCCGGTCTCCCCTCACTTCGATCAAAGGCTATGTGGAAGCAATGGCGGATGGCACGATCCCCCCTGAAATATACGGAAAATATCTGAATATCATTCTTTTCGAAACAGAACGCCTGACAGACCTGACAAGCGATCTTTTGACTCTGAATGAATTTGACACAAAAGAACTCCTTCTTTCCAAAGCTGAGTTTGACATCCAGGATGTCATCAAAAAGACAGCGGCTTCATTTGAGGCAGTCTGCACTCCGAAGCATATTTCTATCGAGCTTCTCCTTATGCCGGGTACTGTCCGTGTATATGCAGACAGGCGCAAGATCCAGCAGGTACTCTACAACCTGATCGACAACGCTGTCAAATTCAGTGAAAACGGTTCTTCTGTCACTGTGGAGGTAACTTTAAAAAGTGAGAAAGCCTTTATTTCCGTGAAAGATCACGGTGTGGGCATTCCCAAAAAAGATCTGAACAAAATATGGGAGCGTTTTTACAAATCCGACCTCTCCCGAGGTAAAGACAAAAAAGGGACAGGACTTGGCCTTTCCATCGTAAAAGAAGTTATCCAGGCGCATAACGAACATATTAATGTGATCAGCACCGAAGGCGTGGGGACGGAATTTATCTTTTCCTTGAGCCGCGCGGGATAAAAAGCGCTGTGGAAGTGTTGGATTCCACAGCGCTTTTTTCCGGCTTCTACTCGTACAGCATCAGCTGCACAGCCTCATCCTCCATATTTTCCTTGTCTACCCATGTATATCCAGTATTAACTACTGCCTCATTTCCAATCTCCAGGATCGTCCGAGCCGCGGCGACCACCGTGGCATACCCCATGCCAAACGGATTCTGGACTATCAGACCATCGATCTCGCCGGAATCAAGCGCCTCAAGCTGCTCCTTCCCGGAATCAAATCCGACCAGAGCGATCTCTTCCGACTGCTCCATGG
>USKR01000344.1 GCA_900555215.1 uncultured Ruminococcus sp. | reverse complement strand
CGGCGCATTCCTTGCAGGGGAAGGAGCAGAGCAGTGCGGATTCTGTTCTCCCGGGTTCATTATGAATGTGCTGGCAATGTTCCGTGAACTGGACAATCCGGGCATTGACCAGATCAAGGAGTACCTGGCGGGAAATCTGTGCCGCTGTACCGGATATATGGGACAGCTTCGCGCCATTCAGAAATATATGCAGGCAAAGGCAGAGAAAAGAGACGGGAAATCAGGAAGGGAGGCGTATGTATAATGGCAGCAGAAAAGAATAGACCGGCGCGTACAGTCGTCCGGGGAAAACTCCGTATTGTCAATCAGCCGGTATCAAAAGTAGACGCGCATGCGCTTGTGACTGGAAAAGCGGTTTATACAAATGATCTCGCCCCTGCGGACTGCCTGGTCGTCAAAGTTCTCAGGAGTCCCTACGCCCATGCCCTGATCAAGGACATTAATACCGCAAGAGCGGAGGCGGTTCCCGGTATCGAGTGTATCCTTACTTATAAAGACTGTCCGGACAAGCGTTTTACAATGGCAGGACAGACCTATCCGGAGCCCAGCCCGTACGACAGGCTGATCCTTGATCAGAGAGTACGCTTTGTGGGAGACGCGGCGGCGATCATTGCCGGGACTTCAGAAGAAGCAGTGAAAAAGGCAATGAAGCTTATCAAGATAAAATATGAGGTTTTGGAGCCGGTGCTTGATTTCCGCACGGCAAAAGATAATCCGATCCTTGTCCATCCGGAGGAAAACTGGAAAAGCCTCTGCCCGGTGGGCGCGGATAATCGGAGAAACCTGTGCGCCCATGAGGTCAGCGAGAGCGGGGATATTGAGGATGTATTAGCCTCCTGCGACTATGTGATCGACAGGGTATATCATACAAAGGCAAACCAGCAGGCAATGATGGAGACCTTCCGAACCTATACCTATCTGGATACTTACGGAAGGCTCAACGTAGTGTCCTCCACCCAGGTGCCTTTCCATATCCGTCGTATCCTCGCAAATGCCCTTGATATTCCGAAATATAAAGTTCGTGTGGTCAAACCGAGGATCGGGGGCGGTTTCGGAGCAAAGCAGACTTCCGTATCAGAGGTTTATCCGGCGATCGTGACCTGGAAGACAGGGAAACCGGCGAAGATCATTTATACAAGAGAAGAGTCTCTGATCGCATCCTCTCCGCGCCACGAGATGGAGATGCATGTCCGCCTCGGGGCTGACAAAGAAGGCAATATCAGAGGAATCGATCTGTATACGCTGTCTAATACGGGAGCGTTCGGTGAACACGGACCTACGACTGTTGGTCTCTCCGGGCATAAATCTATCCCGCTCTACGGGAAAGCAGAAGCATTTCGCTTCACTTATGATGTGGTGTACACAAATGTGATGTCCGCAGGGGCATACCGCGGTTATGGAGCTACTCAGGGAATATTTGCGGTAGAATCTGCCGTAAATGAACTTGCACAGGTGCTGGGGATGGATCCTGCCATACTGCGCGAGAAGAATATGGTCCGGGAAGGTCAGGTCATGCCCGCATATTACGGGGAGACCGCGCAGAGCTGTGCGCTGGACCGCTGCCTGGAGCGCGCGAAAGAGATGATCGGCTGGGATGAGAAATACCCGTGCCGCGATATGGGGAACGGCAAAGTCCGGGGAGTCGGCGTTGCGATGGCAATGCAGGGATCAGGTATCTCCGGAGTGGATACAGGCTCTGTTGCCATCAAGGTAAATGACGACGGCTTTTACAGCCTGATGATCGGTGCTACAGATATGGGGACCGGCTGTGATACCATCCTTTCGCAGATGGCGGCAGAATGCCTGGACTGTGAACTGGAGGATATTATCGTGTCCGGAGTGGATACGGATACATCCCCGTATGACTGCGGATCGTATGCATCCAGCACAACCTATGTGACAGGAATGGCAGTTGTGAAGACATGCGAGACGCTCCGAGGGAAAATCTGTGAGCGGGGTGCGGAGTATCTTGGCTGTTCTCCGGCTGATGTTGAATTCGATGGGAAGAAAGTGACGAATTTAAAGACAGGGGAGTCCATCTCCAGAAAAGAGATTGGAAACCGGGTAATGTGCAGCAGTAATGAACCGCTGTCTGCGAATGAAGCTTTTTCTTCACCTACATCTCCTCCGCCGTTTATGGCAGGCATTGCAGAAGTGGAGATCGATAAGGAAACAGGAGTGGTGGAGATGATCGATTATGCGGCTGTCGTAGACTGCGGCACCGTTGTAAATCCGAACCTTGCCCGCGTGCAGACCGAGGGAGGGATCGCCCAGGGAATCGGAATGGCGCTTTACGAGGATATTGTAT
>USKR01000343.1 GCA_900555215.1 uncultured Ruminococcus sp. | reverse complement strand
GGATTGAGTAAATCGGACGAAAACACCGAAGCAATATATTGAAGACGTATTCAGAGCGTGTGTGGGGATATGGCAACGGTGACTTGGAGTAATCTGCTGCTGGAAAGACTTAAAGGAATGGGGTGTGGCGCTAATTTCAAAGCGGATGCCTGAGCGTAAGCGAATCGTCCGCTTTGAAATTGTCTTTAGCCACATTCCATTCCTTTTACGTCTTTCCCAGATTACGGAACCGGAACCCGAGCCATATCCCCGCCCGCCGCGAATACGTCTTTAAAATACCCCGCAGTTTTCGGACGCTCTGTCGCTCCCGCCCTCACACACAAATCCAGTTTTACTTCTCGTGTATTTGGATATCCCCGGATTCTGCGGTGAATTCTATTTTCTTATCTCCGCTGCTCTCTGATGTGAAGGACATTTCCCCGGTGTTTGGTAAGGAAAGCCTGCCGGGGATATCATCGGAGAGTGTGATCTCCCCAAATTCGGTTACAAGGTCAAAGGCGTAATCTTCTGCATCGCTGAGTACGAATACTGTGTCTCCGAATTCGTTTACCCCGGTCAGCGTCTCAAGACCGCTGGCTGCGAAACAGAGGCTGCCGGACTCTATGGTCAGGTCTGCCGAGCGCACTGTCATGCCCTGCAGAGATGCATCGCCGTAATTATCAGTGAGTACCAGGGTGTCGATTGAGGTATCCTGTGTTTCGATGTTTCCGGAAGCGGCTGTGATCTCCGCGTCAGTGAAGCTGCATCCTTTTATGCCCAGGTCTCCGTAATCCAGATAGATTTCCGAGGTATCCGCGGTTACATTCTCCATGTCCAGATTTCCGAAATCCAGGTAAATATCGGCTGTACCGGAGCTGATGTCTTTCATGTCCAGGTCGCCGTACTCCAGGTTCAGAGTGAGTGTATCGGCAGAAAAACCGCTTACATCCATATTCCCGAAATCGCTGCTGATATCAACGTCGGAGTATGACGCGCCTTCAGGGAGATACAGGCGGATCACGGGGTCAGAGAGCCTGGACTGGAATCCCATATCGAGAAATATTCCTCCGGATATGACACCTTTCTGGTTTACAGTGAGCGTATCGCCGGAGACATTCCATACAGGTTCTGCGCCGTTTCCGTCCAGAGCGTATTCCAGGTAGCAGGAATTGTCCTCTGACGGGAGGAATTCGATATCAGCCTCAGATCCGATGTCGATCTTTATTTCTGAAAAGTTATCCAGTTTTGTCTTTTTCAGGATATAGGGCTTATTATCGGAGGAGGCGGAGCGGATGCCGTCCCGGGTGATCTGGATCCCGAACCAGCCCCCGGCAGCGAGTCCTGCCGCTGCGGCGAGGACGCCTGCTCCCATACAGCACGCGGATATGATCAGGATATTTCTAGTTGCTTTTTTCATGTTTTTTACCCCCTTTTGTCATTTTACCGAGAGATACGGATGCTTTTCTGATACACCATTTAAACAGAAGTATCACTCCGTATACAATAAGGACGCCGATACCGCAGGCAAAGAGTCCCAGGCCAATGTTGCACAGTCCGTCGCCGGCAGAGTGGAACAGCACTGCGATCCCGCCAAAGAGGCTGAGGATTCCTGAGGCTATAAATGCAATGGCAGAGACTGCAGCGGTAAACAAAACAACTCCTATGCAGAGAAGAATGACTGCAAAAACGATCAGCGTGCAGATGGCAAAAGGAACAGTGACCGGCGCCGCGCACAGGGCGAGGATCGCGATCCAGAGGGTGGACAAGCCCCTCTTTACGGTTCTCGGTTTTTCTTTGATATTCTGGGCGGCAAGACCCATGATCAGTTCTTTTGCCGCTTCTTCCGGACTGCCGAGATCTGAGACTGCCTGCTGTTCGTTCTCTGGTCCTGCCTCCGCGAAATATTCTTCAAAATACTCGATCGCTCTGTCATAGTCCTCCTTTGGAAGACGGCGCAGTTTGTGAGCGAGTATTTTCATGTATTCTGTTTTAGTCATTTGAGTTTCCTCCTTTTACAATATCATCGATAATGAATTTGTACTCTTCCCATTCTTTTAGGAGCTCTGCCTGCCGCTGCCTTCCTTCCGGGGTGATCCGGTAGTATTTGCGGTTGCGTCCCTGGTACTGCTGGTCATAGGTCACAACGAAACGGTTTTCCTGAAGCCGTTTCAGGATCGGGTAGAGCGTGGAATCCTTTGTGTTGGACGCTCTTTTGATGATCTGGCTGATCTGGTAGCCGTAAGCATCTCCCTCGGCAATGACGGACAGTACGAGGAAATCCATCATGGGAGCGTTAAGCGTAAACGTCATAACATCATTCCTCCCATATGTT
>USKR01000342.1 GCA_900555215.1 uncultured Ruminococcus sp. | reverse complement strand
GGGCAGATCAATGTGGCAGAAGTCATGACTGACCTGATGGATGTTATGAAGGATAATAAGATAAAAATGCCGCACGGGCTGACCATGCTGGCGAGAGGTCTGACTCATATGGAGGGGGTCCTGGCGGATATTGCGCCGGACATCAATATGGTCGAGATCGCCGCCGCACATATGTCAGGAGAATTCTTCCGGCATCTGGATATTAAAAAGGAGCTGAAGAGCAGTGGTAAGAGCGTCCTCCGCTCGTTCCGGAAAGCTCTGGATATCCCTTCGATGATATCTGACATGATGAGCGGCTATCTGAAGGGGCAGGCGAAAGTTAATCTGGACCTTCAGGTCACAGATGATCTGGCTGCTCTTCTCCGCCGCCTTGTCAGAAATATTGTTATGGGGCTGTGGGTCATGGCGCTCCTGATCAGTTCCAGTATTATCTGTACCACGGATATGACGCCCAAGATACTGGGGATTCCGGCGCTCGGCGCGTTTGGGTACATGCTGGCATTTGTGATCGTGATGTATGTATTTATTAAACACCTGCTTTCCAGAAAATGAAAATGTTCAGGTGGATAAAAGAAATAATAAAATTAAGAAAGACAGATAAAAATGAAAAAAGATAGAAAAAATCCTTTGGTCAAGAGTTTTGGATATGCGTTTGAAGGCATATGGGCATGCATCCGCAAGGAGAGAAACATGAAGATCCACTGCCTGGCGGTCATTCTTGTGACATTGACCGGGACATTGCTGCAGATCAGCGCGTCCGAGTGGTGCATCTGTCTGCTGCTGTTTGCGCTGGTGACATCGCTTGAGCTGGTGAATACGGCTGTGGAAGCGGTTGTTGACCTTGTGACGGAGGAAAAGAAACCTCTGGCTAAGCTTGCCAAGGATACTGCGGCCGGGGCGGTACTCTTTTCTGCGATTGTATCAGTGATCATAGGATGTATCATTTTCCTGCCATATCTATTGGAACTGGCAGAGAAGTTGTGATACAATAGCAGAGTATGAAAGCAGCAGGGCGGATCAGGAAATTCCGCTTGATACGGAAAGGAAAGACAGGACAATGAATGATAACAGTACAACAGTGACAAAGCAGGAAACTCTCGCGGCTCTCAGAACTCCCGGGGAATTATATGTGATAATGTCAGGGGCAACCAGACTGCCTTTTGTATTCTGCGACGAGGAGACTTTTGATGACGAAATTTTCCTTTATTACAGGGCGGATGATGCTAAGGAAAAGGCGAAAGAGCTTCAGGGAAAAAGGTATGCTTCGGCAGTGGTGAAACTGGAGGATAAACAGCTCCTTGCATTTTACACCAGTCTGTATACAATGGGGGTAAACTGCCTTGCTGTAAATAGCGGCACGGATACCGAGATAAGTATACAGCTCTCAGATCTTGTGATCCGCAGGAAACCGGAGGAGCTGCCGGAAGGAAAGCGTCCGGTTGAAAATCCTGCGCTTCATCTCACGGCAATCTATTTCATGCAGGAGATGCGCAGGCAGGCGGAGCCCCAGCCGACAGAGGAATTAACTAAGCTTCAGGAGGAGCTTCTGGCGCATTATGGAAAAGGAACTTTTGTTGCAGCAGTCCGGGAGGATGGTCAGGTTCCGATCTTGAAACAGAAGGATGGATCGATATACCAGCCGCTGTTTACGGATATGCTGGAATTCCAGAAATTTGCCCGCGGAGAGAAGATGAAGATGGCTGTGATCCCTGCTGCGAAGATTCCGGAAATTTTGGTCGGAGAGGCAAAAGGGGTCGTTATTAATCCGTTTGGAGTAAACGTACAGCTTCAGGTGGCGAAAAGAAAGAAGCCGGCTCAGGACGCATAATAAGGATGTATGATATATGAGACGGAAGTCCGGCTTACAAGACGGGAGGAGAAAATGTCAATACCAGTATACATAAGAAAAGAATATTTCAGAGCAGTGGATCTTACGGACAAGAGCGCTCATATACTGGAATTCCATTACCGCCCTGAGACAGTGGACGTATATGAGAAGGGGCTTTCTGTCTTTCATATGCATTATTTATTGGAAAGCAAGACCAGGGCTGAGATTGTCGAATTCTACCTTACTGATTTTGCGTTGAGAGGGAAAGGGTATGGTACGGCTTGTATGCGTGAGATCATTGACCAGTTTGGAAAAAAAGGTGTCACTATGGTCACTGCTCCGAACGGATATGAGCTTGCTCCTTTGGGGTATACAGGACCCGATCAGTACAGGAAGCTGATCGCAGGTTTTTATGAAAAAACGGGCTTCTCCATCAGCGGGGACGGCGACATTGCCATGAAGATACTTGGATAAGATGAAAGC
>USKR01000341.1 GCA_900555215.1 uncultured Ruminococcus sp. | reverse complement strand
ACTACCACGCCCTCCACTTCCGGCGCAAGCTCCTTGCTCACATATGGCGTAGACGATCCGTCAGCTGTCTGCTCATAGATGCTCGTCTTGTCTGATGACTGGTCCTCCACGCTCCTGGTTCCTCCGCTTGAGTCCTCCTCGTCCGCAGACTGACTGGAGCTGGACTGGTCTTTCTCGATAATTTTCTGTCCATCTGACTTTAGAGTAATCATCACCGTAACTTCCCCGACCCCTTCCACATCCTCCAAAATGCGGGAGGTCTTTTCCTCCAGATACCTCTCATAATCTCCGTTATCTCTGATCTCTGACGACAGAGACGTCTCCGCATCTCCAGCCTGCTGTGCTGCCGAACTGCTTTCCCGCTGCCCAGGAACGGGAAATACAATAACAAGAAGGAGAATCCCTGACAGCAGGATGAGAAGAAGCTGATTTTTCTTTGGCAGCTTCTCGCCTGTGCGCAGACCAGAGATCCATTGTTTCCATTTTTCACTCCCCAATCTCTATCTCCTCCACTTTGATCATTTCCTCACTCTGGGATCCATCCCTGTCTGTCAGCGCGCTCTCCCCTGCCTCAGCATCTTCCCCCGGATCCACTCCCAGAAAATCAAATATCTCAGACTGCTCATAGATTTCCTCGGCACGTTCAATTTCACGACGCTCCATCTCATATTCCTGCCCTTTGTAAATCGTACGGAACGTGCCTTCCATCCCTGCCAGCTTCAGCAGCGGGGCAGACAGAAGCAGAATAAGCACCAGCCCGGAAAAGAACCGGATATATTTTCCGTAATCTTTCCCCGGTATGGCATGCATCACAGCAGCCATAACGATCAGATAAACTGAGATGTTCTGTATCCACCCGTATATCCATTCCAGCATATCTACCCTCCCCGGCAAACCGGCTATAAGAACTCCACTCCGCTTTTCCGCTGATCTGTTCAGGACGTTGACGCAGCTACAACCGCGATCGTCAGCAGGAATAAGAGTCCCACAGTAAAAATCACTCTGACCATAAGTTCATACCCTTCACTGACTCCACTGATGCATGCGGTAATCCTCTTGTCAGATACCGGCTGTACGAGCGCTGCCGCCGCCTTGTACATCAATGCCATCAGCGCCATCTGAACGATGGGACCAAGACAGATCAGAACCGCAATGACCGCCCCTGCCATCCCGATACCATTCTTGATCAGGACCGCAGTCCCCAAAAAGATTTCTGCGGCTCCGCCCATTGCATTTCCCACCCAGGGCAGCGCCTCCGCGGTCCGCGTCAAAGCGCTCCTCCTCAGCGTGTCTATGGCGGGCGCGAGCAGTCCCTGCACGACGTTTACTCCGATGACACACGCGAGCAGCGTCTTCAGGAGCCACGTCACCACTTTATGGAGCAGCTCCGCAGACTCTGACAGAAAATCCTCCTCCGTCAGATTCCCAAGAACACGGATCATGATATAAATATGGATGACCGGCATCAGAAATCGAATGATCACAAGCTCCACCACATAGATCAGAAAAAGGATCACATTATAAAAGAACATTGATGTAACACTGCCCGAGGCAAATGCCACTGCCAGAAAATAGCTGGGACATAAAACCCGCATAAATTCAACAACAGAATCCAGCCTTCCTTCCAGCCCCTGCGCCGCAGTCTGAAAGGACGTCAGGCAAAGAGTGATCAAGAGCATGTAGAGTACATAAAAACTGATATCCGATATCTGCCGGTTCTGAAACGCTCCTGAAAAATTGCTGAATACCGCCGCCGCAAGGGCTATGATGATTACATAAACCAAATTATGCCAGTTATATCTGAACTCATAGGAAACTACGTCCGAGAGAAAGTCAAGAAGGACGCCCCCTGCTTCCTCCGCGTCCCCTGACATCAGCGCTGTCACTACATCTCCGAATTCGATCTTTTCATCCGGAAACATGTCCTGCAGGCTTCTCTCAATCTCATCGAAATCAAATTCCGAAAGAATTGCCTCCTCGATCTTCTCCTGGACAGCATCCGCATCTCCGTCTGTCTGTTCCTCTGCGTTGACAATCTTTGATCCCAGCCCGAATACAAGTAAGACCAGAAGAATCGTAAACAGAAACTGTCTTTTCCGGCCGCTCATGACAAAAACTCCCGTATCGTCTCCAGAAGAGCAAGAAGTACCGGCATTCCCAGCGCCAGTATGGTCAGCTTCCCGAAGATCTCGATCTGTCCCGCTATTGTCTGATATCCCGCATCTTTGCAAATACCTGATGAAAACTCCGCGATATAAGTAATACCTATCATTTTCAGCATAGTGGCAAGGTATCCGGCATCCATATCGACAT
>USKR01000340.1 GCA_900555215.1 uncultured Ruminococcus sp. | reverse complement strand
CTTCATGGATGTCATGGGCGTCTTCAGCTCATGGGACACATTGGATACAAATTCTTCCCTTGACTCGTCCAGTATCTTAAGCCTGCCAAGCATCTTATTAAACGCTTCGCTTAACTGCCTTGTCTCTGTAAATGTATCAACATGAAGCACATCGTCACTGTACCCTTCTGTCACGTTTTCGATCGCTCCGGTGATCTTGTGGATCGGGCGTACCATACGGTCTGCCAGGAATACACTGAACATGGCAAGAAGTATCATGGCGATCCCGATGATCACTCCTCCGTGAGTGTACAGCACCTGCTTCGTTGTCTCGATATTATCCGTAGAAACACTGGCAAGCATCACGCCGAGAACTTTGTCACCCCCGCTCTCCACAATGGGCGAGGTCACTTCGATATAATGGTTTGTCCTGTCATAAAAGTTCGTACGCTCGCCTTTCATACAGCGGACTACGTTTTCAGATACATCTGTCTTGCCTTCATCCAGGCTGTATGTATCCTTGATCACCCTGAGGTCTTTATCGATGACCATGACCCGCCCGTTATAGATATTGGTCAGCTGGGTGAGGCTGGTATTGATGACCTCAGAGGATGTATCTGACAGATACCCGTAATTATTCAGCTGGTTGCACAGTATGGTGCACTGATTCTGGATTTCCGCGGTCCTGAGTTCTACCGCGCGCGACTCATAGAATTTCGCGATCCCGAAAAGAGCCGCCACGCATGGCAGGAACCCTGCCAGCATGGCGAACAGTATAAATCGGAACCGCATATTTTTAAAGATCTTGTCTCTGAATCTGAACTGACGTTTAACCCTGGAAATAATAACCCACTCCCCACTTTGTATGTACATATTTCGGTTCGCTCGGGTTCATCTCGATCTTCTCCCTGAGACGTCGGATATGCACATCGACTGTCCTTGCATCCCCCGGATAATCATATCCCCACACAAGGTTCAAAAGATTTTCCCTGCTGTACACCTTGTTCGGGTTCATGGCAAGCAGCTCCAGGACATCAAATTCTTTTGCCGTAAGGTTGATCTCCCTCTCCCCGATGAACACGCGGCGGCTGTCGCAGTCGATCTTCATATTGCCTTTAATGAGTACAGGGCTGCCCGCGGGTTCCTTCTTCTTTGAAGTACGGCGCATGATCGCCTTGATCCTTGCCTTCACTTCGAGAATATTGAATGGCTTCGTTATATAGTCATCCGCGCCGTATTCCAGCCCCAGGATCTTGTCCATATCTTCACTTTTCGCTGTCAGCATCACGATCGGCATATCTGAAAACTCACGGATCTGCTGACATACCTGGAAACCGTCCAGCTTCGGGAGCATGACATCGAGAAGCACCAGGTCATACTCACAGTTTCTGGCACACTCAAGCGCTTCTTCCCCGTCATAGGCACAGTCTACTTCCATGCCTTCCTGCTCCAGACTGAACCGGATTCCTTTCACGATCAGTTTTTCATCATCTACCACCAATATCTTCTTACTCATACTCCTCTTTCTGACTCCCTGTTTAAATCGTTATATCCTCTTTGATTTTATTAAATACTCCCTCTTTGATTCCCTCGATCAGCATCAGGTCCTCAATGCTCCCGAACTGACCGTGCTCCTCACGGTAGTCCAGGATGCTCTGAGCCTTTGCCTCACCGATCCCTGTCAGGGTCATGAGTTCCTCTTTTCCGGCTGTATTAATATTTACTTTCCCGCTTACGTCCGCATTTCCGGTTACAATATCTTCAACCCCGGCGCCCTGCATCTGAACCTCCCGGACTGTGGGGACATAAATCTGTTCCCCGTCCGCCACGGTCCTCGCCTGGCTGACCGCCTCAGGCGCCGCCTCCGCCGTCATGCCGCCGGCAAGAGTGATCGCTTCAAATACACGGGCGTCCTTTTTTAATTCATATACCCCGGGAGCATTCACTGCCCCGCATACATAGACATAGACTGTCTCCGCAGGCTCCTGTTCTTCCTGCGGGACAGCTCCCTCTTTTTCCGTCTCGCTCTCAGCAGAGACGGACAGCTCTTCCAGGCTCTCTTCATCCTTCCCGGCACATCCCGCAGCCACGAGCGCCGCTGCCAGGGCAGAGAACCATACCGCCTTCATTTTTTTCATTCTGTCATGCATATTTTTCTCCACAGTTCCCAGACCGGGAGAGATACCCCTTTTATGCCGGACAGTAACATTGTAACGAATTTTTATCAAAATTACAATAGACAATTAATTCTTTGTTACGGTATTAACGGTTTGTTACAGGGTTATTACATTTCCATCTCACTCCCACTGAAATACAGTAATCCCGATCACCGCCACAAC
>USKR01000339.1 GCA_900555215.1 uncultured Ruminococcus sp. | reverse complement strand
GGTCGGCGTTCCCGGATATGAGCAGATCAGGCTTAAAAATAATGTTTTCATATTCCATGACATAATTAGCGTCCTGCTCGATAGAATGGAGCTGACCGGGGCGGATGATGATGATATCGCCGGATGTGACAGAACGCTTCTGAAAATCAGAGGACACAATGCCTCTGCCTTTTTTTATGACAATGAGTTCCATTTCGGAGTGCCAGTGCAGAGGTACTCCCGGGAAGTCGCGCGGAATGGAGCAAAGATAAGTGTTATAGGGAAAATCCGCAGTAGTGTGGGATTTTGTTTCATGGTAATTCTGATATTCATTTATATTCATAACATCAACCTCGCTTTGATAGTATTGTACAATGAAAAGAAAGAATATTGCAAGATATTTTCGGGAAAACATACTATACTGCTAAACAAAGGTACAATGATGTTTCGAAAGGAGATTATCATGAAGATTCAGGAAAGATTAGAGGCGTATCTGGGAAAGCCGGTTTCCCAGGCATCCAATGAAGAAATTTACGGAGGGCTCCTGACGATCGTACAGGATATGGCGTCAGAGAAGGAACGCACGGACAGTAAAAAGAAACTGTACTATATTTCAGCAGAGTTTCTGATCGGGAAGCTGCTGTCCAACAATATGATCAACCTGGGTATTTATCAGGAAGTAAAGGAGATGCTGGAAAAGAACGGCAAAGACATCTGTGAGATCGAGGAAGCGGAGGCAGAGCCGTCCCTCGGAAACGGAGGGCTTGGAAGACTTGCCGCATGTTTTCTGGATTCTATCGCTACACTGGGGCTTGCGGGCGACGGCATCGGTCTGAATTATCACCTGGGACTTTTCAAACAGGAATTTGAGGATCATCTTCAGAAGGAAACGCCGAATCCGTGGATCGGGGAGAAGACCTGGCTGAAAAAGACAGACGTCATTTATCCTGTGCAGTTTAAAGGTCTGAAGGTCAATGCCCGTATGTATGACATTGAGGTGACAGGATATAACAACAAGACGAATAAGCTGCATTTGTTTGACATTGACTCCGTGGATGAGACGATCGTACATGACGGGATCGAGTTTGATAAAGAGGATATAGAGAAGAACCTGACTCTTTTCCTCTACCCGGATGACAGCGACGAGCAGGGAAGGCTCCTGCGTATCTACCAGCAGTATTTCATGGTCAGCGCGGGCGCGCAGCTCATTCTGGACGAGTGTGAAGCAAAGGGATGCACTCTGTATGACCTGCCGGATTACGCGGTGATCCAGATCAACGACACTCATCCTACTATGGTAATACCGGAACTCATCCGCCTGCTCACGGCACGCGGAATGGATATAGATGATGCGGTAAACGTAGTGGCAAAGACATGCGCTTATACAAATCACACCATCCTTGCAGAGGCGCTGGAAAAATGGCCTGTTGCTTATCTCAAGAAAGTAGTCCCGCAGCTGATGCCGATCATTGAGATCCTGGATGATAAGGTGAGAAGGAAATTTGAGGACGAGAGTGTTTCTATCATTGACAGAAATGATACGGTGCATATGGCGCATATTGATATCCACTATGGCTTCAGCGTAAACGGCGTTGCGGCGCTCCACACGGAGATCCTGAAGAATTCTGAGCTGAACAACTTCTACAGGATCTATCCGGAGAAGTTTAACAATAAGACAAACGGTATTACATTCCGCCGGTGGCTGCTGCACTGTAATCCTCTGCTCGCGGAGTTTCTCGATGAGACCATCGGGGAGGGGTACAAAAAGGATGCATCTGAGCTTGAGAAGCTGCTTGCGTTTAAGGGTGACGAAAAGATCCTGGACCGGCTTCTTGAGATCAAACACAAAAATAAAGAGGCGCTGGCAGCCTATCTGAAGGAGACTCAGGGGATTGAGATCAGTCCGGATACGATCTTCGATATTCAGGTGAAGCGCCTCCATGAGTACAAACGCCAGCAGCTCAATGCCCTGTATATCATTGACAAATATCTGGAGATCAAGGCAGGAAAGATCCCGTCAGCACCTGTGACAGCGATCTTCGGGGCAAAGGCGGCTCCCGCGTATGTGATCGCCAAAGATATCATCCATCTGATCCTCTGCCTTCAGGAGATCATTAACAATGACCCGGAGGTGAGCCCGTACCTGAAGGTGGTCATGGTAGAAAACTACAATGTGACAAAGGCAGGGAAACTGATCCCCGCATGTGATATCTCCGAGCAGATCTCTCTTGCATCCAAAGAGGCGAGCGGCACGGGCAACATGAAGTTCATGCTCAACGGCGCGGTGACCCTGGGCACAGAGGACGGCGCGAACGTAGAGATCCACGAAGCTGTGGGCG
>USKR01000338.1 GCA_900555215.1 uncultured Ruminococcus sp. | reverse complement strand
GGCTTTTTTTCTGTTCGTTCATGCTCTGCACAACGCCCACAGTTCCTTCCCACGCGCCGCTTAAAACAACGACTGTGTCGCCCACTCCGAAATTGACGACCACATTGTCACGCTTAATGCCCAGATTTGCCATTTCGCTTTCTTCCAGCGGCACAGGCTTAGATCCCGGTCCCACGAAGCCGGTAACGCCTCGCGTATTTCTCACAACATACCATGTATCATCGTTCATGATCATGTGGATCATAACATACCCCGGGAACATTTTCCGCTGAACTGCCTTCTGCACGCCATTCCGAAGTTCCGTAACTTCCTCCATCGGGACACGGACCTCAAGGATCTGATCTTCCAGATGACGGTTCTCGATCGTCTTATCAATGTTCGCCTTTACTTTGTTTTCATACCCCGAATAAGTATGAACTACATACCATTTTGCCTCTGACATAAAATCACCTTTCCGCTGCGGTCAACTATTTCACCAACAAGTCAATCCCGTATCTCAGGATCGCATCGATCACTGCGATCACCGCTCCGAGCACTACGGATACAGCAACAACTGCTGTAGTCTGTTTCGCAAGGGTTTTTTTGTCTGGCCAAATGATCTTCTTAAACTCTGCCTGAAGCCCTTTGAACCAGCTCTTCTTCTGAGTTTTCTCTTTTCCGCTCATAACGCCGCTCCCTCCTGACGATTACTTCGTCTCTTTATGCAGAGTGTGTGTTCTGCAGAATCTGCAGTACTTCTTAGTCTCCATGCGGTCCGGATGAGCTTTCTTATCCTTTGTCATGTTGTAGTTACGGTTTTTGCATTCCGTACACTCCAGTGTAATTCTTGTGCGCACAACTTCCACCTCTCTTTTTACTTATTCACCTGCGTGTTACTGATGGCTGCGAAAACCATCGATTTTTAGGCATAAAAAAAAGACCTAACTTCCATTCGCCGTAGTATTGTACCACGGCAGACGGAAGTACGTCAAGGTCTTTCACTGATTTTTTCAGATTGCAGCCGCCGCCGGAAACAGGCGCAGCCAGGTATTTTTCTATTTCTCCTCTGCAGAGCCCGATTCCTCTCCGCTCTTTTCAGCGGCACCGCTGTTTTCTCCGTCTTTGCATCCTCTTCCGGTCGCAATGTCTCTGCGTTTTCTCTTCAAATGCTTATATACACTGGCACGGAACAGGGTATACACCACTGACACGATGGGGATGAAGATCAGCATTCCCACGATACCCATCAGACTCCCGCCGATGGTCACCGCCGCCAGCACCCAGATTGACGGGAGCCCTACAGAACTTCCCACCACTTTCGGGTAGATCAGATTTCCTTCTATCTGCTGCAGGATCAGGAACGTTACCACAAACACGATCATCTGCATGGGATCCACCATCAGGATCAGGAACGCTCCCACAAAACATCCGATAAACGCGCCAAAAATAGGGATCAGAGCCGTAAACGCTATCAGAACGCTGACCAGCATCGTATACGGCATATTGAGGATGCTCATTACAATAAAGAACATGCACCCTAAGATCAGGGCCTCCACACACTGTCCCGTAAAGAAACTGGAAAACGCTTTTGAAGCGAGGCTTCCCACTTCAAACATCCACTCCGCACGCTTCTCAGGAAAAAAGGCATATACTACTTTTTTGACCTGAATATTAAGCTTTTCTTTCTGCAGGAGCACATAGCAGGAAAAAACAAACGCGATCACAAAGGTCGTCACCCCGCTCACGATCGACCCGATGGCTGACATTGTAGAATTCAGCACATTTCCCGCGCTGTTCTGGAAGAATGACATCACAGTATCAGTCAGCCTGCCTACATCCAAGTTCAGGTTGGAAAGCCATGCCTGTATCTCTTTATTGTCAGTAAACAGCTTTTCCAGGAACTGCTGCGCCTCAGGGATAAATGTCTGGATCGTCCTGCCCAGCGACAAGATCGTGCGAGTCAGTTCCGGTATAACCACAAACATAACCAGAACCACAACTCCGATCACAATTGCCAGGGTCAGGATCAGGCAAACCGGCCGCGACAGCCTCTGGGCAATCTTTTTTTCCTTCAGATGACGGTTCTGGAATATCTTCTCTTCCAGGAAACTCATCGGGATGTTCAATATAAACGCAATACCGCCTCCCAGAATAAAAGGAAGGATGATCCTGAAGGCAGCCCCGATCCAGTCGAACAGGATCTTATAATTCCACAATGCGATCAGGATGATGATCGTGAAAAGGATCAGTTCTCTCAATTTCCGCATATTCTCTTTATTTAGGTTCATATTTCCTCCTGAAAAAACACGCCCGCCGGATCGCTTGCTCCACCCGGCGCCC
>USKR01000337.1 GCA_900555215.1 uncultured Ruminococcus sp. | reverse complement strand
CATCCTGAACCTTCCGAAAGGGACGGAAAATTTTCTCACGGATGTGCACGGAGAATATGAGGCGTTTTCCCATGTGCTGAAGAATGGCTCGGGATCTGTACGGCGGAAGATCGAGGATGTGTTCGGGAACCGTATGAGCGACAGGGATAAACGATCCCTTGCCACGCTGATCTATTATCCGAAGGCAAAGATGGACCTGATCCGGCAGGAAGAGCCGAATATGGAGGACTGGTACAGGGTCCATCTGTATCTGCTCATCGAGGTGAGCAAGCGGGCGGCGAGCAAGTACACCAGATCCAAGGTCAGGAAAGCTCTGCCCAGGGATTTTGCCTATGTGATCGAGGAGCTGATCACGGAAAAGGCGGAGGTCAGCGACAAGGAATCCTATTATAACGAAATCATTTCCACTATTATCAGGATCGGCAGGGCTGAAGAATTTATATGCGCGATCTCGGAATTGATCCAGAGACTTGTTGTGGATCATCTGCATATAGTGGGGGATATTTATGACCGTGGACCGGGACCGCATATTATCATGGACAAACTCATGTCATACCATTCCGTGGATATCCAGTGGGGAAATCATGATGTGGTATGGATGGGCGCCGCCGCCGGACAGAGAGGATGCATTGCCAATGTGGTCCGCATCTGTGCGAGATACGGCAATCTGGATATCCTTGAAGACGGGTACGGCATTAACCTGCTCCCGCTGGCGACATTTGCCCTGCGCGTATACAGGGATGATCCCTGCACCTGTTTTAAACTGAAAGCTTCCGACAGAGCGGATTCGGAAGAAATGCAGATGAATCTGAGGATCCATAAGGCAATCTCTATTATTCAGTTTAAGCTGGAGGGGCAGATCATCCGGCGTCAGAAATCTTTTCACCTTGAGAACAGGGCGCTGCTCCACAGGATTGATTATGAAAAGGGGACTATCAATCTGAACGGAAAAGAATACCAGCTTCTTGATACGAATTTTCCGACTGTTGATCCCGGGGATCCTTATGCTCTCACCGAAGAAGAAGAAGAAATCATGGACCGTCTCGAGAGAGCGTTCGAGAACTGCGGGAAGCTCCAGCAGCATATGAGATTCCTGCTTGCAAAGGGCGGGCTGTATAAAGTCTACAACGATAATCTTCTGTATCACGGATGCGTGCCCCTGACAGAGGATGGAGAACTGAAAGAAGTTGAGGTGTACGGAAAGAAGTACCGTGGGAAAGCTCTGTATGATGCTCTGGACTCCTATGTGAGAAAAGGATTTTTTGCCCTGGATGAAAAGGAGCGCCGGGATGGGAAAGATATCATGTGGTATATCTGGCTCCATCCGGATTCGCCGCTGTTCGGAAAGAACAGGATGGCAACCTTTGAGAGATATTTTCTCGCAGAGAAAGAAACTCATTTTGAAAAGAAAAACGCATATTACGATTTGATTGAAAACGAGGAAGTCATTGACCGGATCATGAGAGAATTCGGTCTGGATCCTGCGGGCGCGCACATTGTGAACGGGCATGTGCCGGTCAAGCGGAAGGATGGGGAGAGTCCCATCAAATGTGGCGGAAAGGTTCTAGTCATTGACGGTGGTTTTTCAAAAGCGTATCAGAAACAAACCGGGATCGCGGGATACACGCTGATCTATAATTCCTACGGGATCCGTCTGGTAGCGCTGGAACCCTTTGAGTCCACGGAAGCCGCGATCAAAAAAGAAATCGATATCCACTCCGAGACTATGGTGGTCACCAGGGTAAGAGACCGCTGTCTTGTAGGTGACACGGATGTGGGAAGGGAGCTGAAGGAACAGATCCAGGACCTGGAACGTCTCCTGGCAGCATATAGAAACGGCGAGATCACAGAGAAGATATAGAAAAGCGAGGCAGAGATGGAAAAAGAACAGCACATATCAATAGAAGAGACTGTATCAGAACCGCTGAAGATCTATCTGCGGGAGATCGGACAGATCCCGCTCCTCACTGAAGAGGAAGAAAAAGAACTGGGGAAAAAGAGCGCTGCCGGGGATGAGTCGGCGCGGCGGAGGCTTGAAGAGGGAAACCTTCGTCTGGTTGTTTCCCTTGCAAAACGTTATACCGGAAGAGGCGTACAGCTTATGGATCTGATCCAGGAAGGAAATATGGGGCTGATGCGGGCGGCAGAAAAGTATGACTATACAAAGGAAAACCGTTTTTCTACTTACGCGGCGTGGTGGATCAAAGAGGCGATGCAGCGCGCGATCGACCAGCAGTCCAGGGAGATCCGGGTGCCGGTCCATGTGGCGGAAAACATGAAAAAGGTCCAGAAGGCATCTAAAGAACTCCAGCAGGAGCTGGGA
>USKR01000336.1 GCA_900555215.1 uncultured Ruminococcus sp. | reverse complement strand
CAGGTTTCCGCCAATCCGCCACGCCGGCAGCTGCTTCTGCCCCGCCGAACACCTTTGCCCCTGCCTCGGACTCAGCGAAGCTGATCAGC
Organism: uncultured Ruminococcus sp.; assembly: GCA_900555215.1. Lineage (GTDB taxonomy): Bacteria > Bacillota > Clostridia > Lachnospirales > Lachnospiraceae > Mediterraneibacter > Mediterraneibacter excrementipullorum. The sequence continues at coordinate 2,237 of USKR01000336.1, read as the reverse complement.
ATGTCAATGGGCATGATATCTCCTTCCAGGTCAGCAATATATTTCTTCGTTGCCTCTGCCTCCCGATCCGTGCCAACAGCTGCAAGCCATTCCTCAGCCGATGCCTTTGTCTCGCTGCTGCACGAGGGAGCGCTGATCAGCTCATTGGTCTTCTCTACAACATAATCCAGTACTTTCTTATCCATAGTAATGCCTCCTCGTATAAAAAATTCACTGACTGTATTTTACCACTCTGTCCCGGCTTTTACAATCCGCCGCCGCACCCATCCGCCTCTGCGTTCATAACAGCTTCATCCCCGGCTGTTTATCAACCTTTTGCCGCCTTGTATATCCGGTACATATCCTCCTGATCCAGCTTTTTCACACAGCCGATGGTACGTGTTCCGAAGAAACTGCACTTCTCTGCCAGCGCGCGCGTCTGCTCTTCTGTCAGATCAATTCCCATCTCCTTTATACACACCGGAATTCCCACTGCGCGGTAGAAATCCTCCATCTTCTCTATGCCCCTGAGAGCTGTCGCCATATCATCCTGCCCCGGCTCAACACCCATGACATTCACAGCGAACTGTGCGAAACGCTCCGGCCGGGCATCCGCCACGTATCTTGCCCAGCTTCCCCACACGGCCGCAAGCCCCGCTCCATGCGCTACATCAAACATGCCTCCCAGTTCGTGTTCCAGCTGATGACACGCCCAGTCGCCCCCGTCCGTGCCGCATCCGGTGAGTCCGTTATGGGACAGGCTTCCCGCCCACATGACTTCTGCCCTTGCCTCATAATTGTACGGTTCCTGCACAAGGATCAGTGCATTCTTCATCACTGTGCGGATCAGATGCTCACTAATGCCATCCGTCAGTTCCATGTTGGCACTCTGATTGAAATAGCGCTCCATGGTATGCATCATAATGTCCGCGCACCCGCTTGCCGTCTGATACGCCGGCAGGGTCATGGTGAGCTCCGGGTTCATGACAGCGAACCTCGGGCGTGCAAAGTCCGTCTTGTACCCCCGCTTCAGCCATCCCTCCTCATTGGTGATCACAGAAGAATTACTCATCTCTGACCCGGCCGCGGAAATGGTCAGCACCACGCCGATCGGAAGGCAGCCGTCTGCTGTCCGCTTCTTTGCATAAAAATCCCACACATCTCCTTCATTTGCCGCGCCGTATCCGATCGCCTTTGCCGAGTCGATCACACTGCCGCCGCCCACCGCAAGAATAAAGTCCACGCCTTCCTTCCGGCACAATTCGATCCCCTTATATACAAGGGACAGTCTCGGGTTTGGCACTACGCCGCCCAGAGATACATAGGGAATGCCCGCTTCGCCAAGCGAGCAGAAGATCCGTTCCAGAAGCCCGCTTTTCTCCGCGCTGTTACTGCCATAGTGGACCAGGACTTTCCTGCATCCCTGAGCTTTCACAAGTTTCCCGGTCTCTGCCTCTGCGCCTTTTCCGAAGACCACTTTCGTGGGTGTATAATATTCAAAATTCTCCATCCTGTTCTCCCTCCGGCTTCTGCGGTTTATCCGATCTCTATCTGACACATTTTCATCGCTTCCAGCGCCTGTTCATGACTCTGCGGCGTTACTCCCGCACAGCACGACGCCTCCACGCGTACAGGCACTTCCGGAAGATAAGCTTTCAGCAGAAGCGCGTTAGAGATCACACAGATATCCGTACACAGCCCGATCAGAGTGATCTCTTCCACCCGCTCCCCGGTTTCATCCAGTTTCTTCACACATTCTCCCAGCTCCACACTGCCGAATGAAGGCTTATCAATCACCCGATAACCGGGCTTTGCACGCAGGGCTTCCTCCACTTCCCTGCGGATCTCCCAGCCTTCTGTCCCTTTCACGCAGTGTACCACCGGCAGATGCTTTCCTTCCTCGCTTTCCAGGTAATCTTCCCCGTGGGTATCACGCGTCGCAATGATCTCCCCGTCAAACTCCCGGATCTTTTCAACCACTCCCGGCACGACCGCCTCTGCCTCTTTTGTCCCGAGTGCGCCGTTGATAAAATCATTCTGCATATCCACTACTACAAGCACCTTCATTTTCTATTCTCCTTCCTCTCAGGCTTTTTCTATATTGCCCTTCAAATCGTAATAAAATATATACTGCTGCATAATTCCTGCGCAGCCCTTGTATTTCTCAAAAGGGAACTTTCCTCCGTACTTCGTGTCCAGCACCTTCTGGATGTGCGTATCCACCGGGAAGGCATCCATCTGATGCAGGGCAAACAGAC
>USKR01000335.1 GCA_900555215.1 uncultured Ruminococcus sp. | reverse complement strand
CGCTTCGGAGCGCCTGCCGGGCAGCTTCTCCTCTCTCAGCCGATCTGGGCTCTCCCTCAATATTGATGGGAAGCCGTTCCTCCCGTGTCCCCTGCACGGCAGATTTTGCCTGATCCTCTCCTGAATCAGAACTTACAGCAGCCTGTACATTTGACTGAACTTCTGAGGTATTGTTCGTCTGTATTACCCTCGCGCTTCTCGCCTTTTTTCTGAAGCCTTCCTCCTGGCTTCTTGCATCGGATACGGTCTGACCTCCGCCTTTTCCTCCATTTTCCGCTGCGATCACATCAATGGATTCCCGTTCTCTCTGAGTCTGCTTTCTCAGGCGGATCGCACAGATATTTTCCAGATAATCCACCATGTACATCTTGACCGCATTTATTTTATACGGCTCATCAGACAGCCTCATGATAACTGAAAGCAATACCATTTCCGCAATACCTGCCGCAATATATTGATAAACAGTCTCCGTAAGACCGAAAGAAAGGTAATTAACCGACGCACCAAGCGCCGCGAGTATCCCCGCAAACCATACGGATAATACTTCAATCTGTCTCCACGTATGGATACGGAATAAGAACCCTCTGTACTCATATATGTATTTTTCCACAAATGCATCGATATTTTCCACAGAATCATGGATCATGCACGCATGTTCATATTTTGCCCGCACGAGCTTTATCAGTCGGTGTGTACTCTTCGGCATGTTTCCTGCCGCCCTCACCAGCCTGTACAAAGTCAGCTGGTTAATGATCTTCGCCAGAATCCCCAGCACTCCGATCCCCGCCATCAGATAGACGATGACACGGGTATCTCCCGCCAATCCTTCTAACATAGCAAACCCTCCTGTTTATTTGATGTCCACAACGTGTCCCTTGTCCTGCGACAGTTCGACTTGTGTTTGTGGACATTATAGACCATCCTTCCACGATTGTCCTCAAAAACCGTTCTACATATTTCTACATAGGGAAAGCCTTATCTCACCTTTTTCAACCTCCATTGACCGTATTCTCAGACACCTCATCTCATGCTGATATCAGCCTGATAATCCTTTCAGCAGAGGATTTTTCATCCCGGATAAATCCCAAAAAATGAACCCGGTCCACAAGCTCTCTTAAAATGTCACATGAAAGCATAAATGAGCGAAAGATGGCGGTTAAAACTTTTCTGCTATGGATATTTGTATTTTTTCTGATGATTTGCTATAATTCTCCCTGATAAGGAGGTATGCAGCTATGGATTATACACCAAAAGGCGTCTGTTCACAGCAGATCCATTTTGACATCAAAGACAATAAAGTAACGAACGTATCTTTCCGCGGAGGATGCAACGGAAATCTTCAGGGAATTTCCCGCCTGATCGAAGGCATGGACGTGAATGAAGCTATTTCCCGCATCGAGGGAATCAAATGCGGATTCAAGTCGACATCCTGCCCGGATCAACTGGCGCAGGCATTAAAAGAGGCAGTCGGTAAATAATCCCGTCTGCCTCTTTTTGTGTTAAGCATCATTTGTTTCACCCCGGCTTCGCCCAATGTCTGTTCATGGCAATTTCCAGTTGTTTTTCATTGAATTTTTCCCATGAACATGGGATAATTAATAGTTAGAAATGATTACTAAAATAAAATAATTCTTCTTTAAGCCCTGAGAGCAGCCGCCATATGTAACGCCGCTGATTTGTGGTGTTTCTCCGGAACAGGTTTCTCAAATCAAGAATTTGAATTTTTTTATAGTTTCCACGGCGATCCACCGGCGGCTGCTCTCAAGGCTCAAAGAAGGGTGTTATTAAATTATATGGTAATTATTTAATAAATATTCCATCTGTAACAGATGCTGTTTCTTCGTAGGGATATTCATTTCCAGCAATGTGTCGCGCTCTGACTCTGTAATAGTAGCCGCCATCTACATATACAGTTTTCGCTGTGGACATATAGATATCATTTTCCACCTGTTCTGCCCAAGATGTTACATAGCCCCACTCATCTACATCTTCAAGATAGCGGTCAATATACACAAAGGTTGCAATATAATTAACTTGATGGTTCGCAGTTGTTGATGCATATGCATACACTTTTCCTCGTCCGGCTTTTGATATCGTGCAATCCCCTGTCATTAAATGGATTCCCTTAGCCATATCATTACTTGTAGATCCGGAAGAACTGTCCTGTGTGGTCAGATATGACCCGTCTACCATTTTAAGTTCTTCATCCGATGCGTCTGCCTGGACGATAGATGCTGTCGTTATCACACAGCAAAATGCCATGACGCCGATTGTTGATAAAACACGCTTTTTCATTTTGTATCCTCTTATAGTTATATTAATACTGTTCCTA
>USKR01000334.1 GCA_900555215.1 uncultured Ruminococcus sp. | reverse complement strand
GGTTATGTTGCCTGAGAAAAATCAGAAAGTAATTTCGCCGTTGACTTTATGGATATCAAAAAGCGAACTATATCTGATTGGATATGGAGCGGGGAAAATGGAAGTAATTCCTGTCAGAAAAATCGTATCATTCAAGATGGAGGGGAAAAAGTACAGCAAAGATTTGCAGGAACAGTTTCAGTATACTGATTGGTTGGCACTGATACAAGAGAAAGAAAAGGAGTGGATGGAATATGGACCGCCGGAGAAAAAGGATTAAATTTCCTTTGGAGATGAAGGATGGGAGAAAAGTAAGGGAACAGGATGATTTTATCGAGTATTTTGATCTGAGGAAGGCTGTGGAATACTTTTTCAACGGAAAACTGTAGACGTGGTTGGAGAATGTTTATGCATCTGATATTGTGGAAGAACTGAACAAATTGACAGAGGAGGAAGAAATTTATTTTTATCCTGCACATTTACTATCCTGAAAAAAATGAAGGGTTTAAAACTGACAGGTCTGAACTCGCCGAAAGTTGTGAGCAAAGAACAGACGGCAGAACGGAGATTTAAGAGTGCGTCATAGGAGGATTGCCAGAATGGAAGAAATGAAAAAAACAATGGGGAATACAATGAGTGACAGTACAGAAAATGTGGTGAATATTGAGATTGAAGGTCTTACAGAAAAGGAAGTGCGCGAGGTACAGAAGATTTTTGCACGTTTTATGAAGAAGTATAAAGAAAATCCGGAAAGGGAAACAGTAGAATGGCTGACGGAACAGCTTCAGGAGGAACTTCCGGAGAGAAAGCCGGAAGAGATTAGAAGCAATGCCCATGAGATTGCTGTAGCCGTGGAAGAATATAACAAAGATCTGGAAGATCTGAATAAAAGTACAAAAAAGGGAATCTCAAAAGAGGCATGGCTGGCAGATCGGATTCAGGACGGCGCAAAAGGTATGGCGGTGAATCAATATGGAGATTATCTGAGAGCAATCGACCAGAATTTTGCGAACGCAAATGCTCAGATGGCTAGAACGATTCTTCGTGCGGATGGAGGAGTCAGCCAGAATATTAATCTGGATGGATTTATGGCGGAGCAGTACCATGTCAATAATTTTAACGCAAAAGCTGTATTGGAAAACTCCCCGTACAGGGCGCGGGTATGCGTACCTGAGAATGGTCAGTATGGTAAAAATTCCGTGGACGTTATGATCGATGATATCAAGACAGGGCAGAAAGGCGTTGCCCGGTATCAGTTCAAATATGGACAGGACAGCAAGTCGACGATAGAGCTTCTTAAAGACGGAAATTATGATAATCAGAGGATCGTAGTTGCCGGAGGACAGGCAGAAGAAGTAGGAAAGGCTCTTCCAGGGAAATCGGTAACAGACCATATCGGCGGTACAGAGAAGATTAAGTTAAAGTCTGATCCGGTTACAAAAGAACAGATGAAGAAAATGCAGGCGGACGCCCAGCAGAAAGGTACAATACCGAAGACGGACTGGAATAGCTATCAGACAAGAGAACTGGCAGTGAATCTTGGAAAACAGGCTGGACAGGCAGGAATTCAGGCAGCACTTCTGGGAGTGGGGATTCATCTTGCCAAGAAAGCATTTGATGGTGAAAAGATAGAAGCGGATGATATTGTGAAAACAGCCATTACCACTGGAAGCGATACCTGCGTAAAAGCCGCCGCAGGAGGTGCATTAAAGGTTGCTGCAGAAAAAGGGGTAATATCAATTCTTCCACCGGGAACTCCCGCCGGAACGATTGCCAAAATTGGATGTGTAGCTGTAGAAAATGTGAAAATTCTTCTGAAAGTGGCAAAAGGCGAGCAGGGCAATGCCCCATGCGCCGCCTTCTCCGGCCGTCTCCATAACGTACACCGGCGTGTTGATCGCTCCGGCGAGGATCCGCTGTCCTACGCCTTTTGTCTTAAACAATCCCCCGTGCCCCATCATGCGGTCCAGAGTGACATTTTCTTTTTTGAGCAGGATGTCCATGCCAGTCTTAAGCGCGCCCAATGAAGTATACAGATGAACTTTCATAAAGTTTGCCAGGTTAAACCTGCTCTCGGGGGAACGGACAAACAGCGGACGGCCTTCGTCAAAACCTGTAATGTGCTCTCCCGAAAAATAATTGTATGCAAGCAGTCCGCCGCAGTCAGGATCTCCCTCAAGCGCTTTGTTATAAAGCGTGCCGAAAAGCCGGTCCATATCCACTTCCATACCAAAAGTTTCTGCAAATTCCCTGAACAGACCGACCCAGGCGTTCAGGTCAGAAGTACAGTTATTGCAGTGTACCATTGCCACAAGATCACCCGCCGGAGTAGTGACTAGGTCGATTTCTTCATATGGCTTT
>USKR01000333.1 GCA_900555215.1 uncultured Ruminococcus sp. | reverse complement strand
CTGACCACAGCATTAAACTGAAGAATGCGAAATCCAAGCTCTTTTCCTTTCTCCATGCAGTGTCTGACCAGCAGCTCTCCTATATGCCGGCCTCTCATATCCGGCCGCACAGCATAACTGGCGTTACAGATATGTCCGCAGCGCCCTATATTATTGGGATGAAGGATGTACAGTCCGACAATCTCTCCTGAATTCTCATCGTATGCAATCCCCGTAAAAGACTGCTCTTCAAAAAATCTATTTCCGCTTTCCGCAGACAAAGTTTCTGTCTGCGGAAACGCCGCGCCATCCTCAACGACCTGATTCCAGATCATAACAGCACCTTTCAGATGTTTTATTTCATATGGCTTTATCCTGATATCCATTTCCTTTATCCTCCTGCTTTCCTATAATCTCTGCCCTGCTCTCAGCAGACGGAACAGCCGTCTTGCAGCATTAAGGTATAACTCTTCCGCCCGGTCCATTGCTTCCGGCAGTGACATTGCGGCGTTTACCGCAGTCAATACAGACTCTATTCCATAATCATAGATATCCTCTGCTCCCCTGCCCATGCTTCCGACCAGCGCTACAGCAGGTATCCCCTTTTCTCTGCACCTTATACCTACGCCCTGGATTACCTTTCCGAAAGCGGATTGCCAGTCTGCAGCGCCCTCGCCGGTAACGACCAGGGACACCCCCTCCAGTTTTTTATCAAACTGGACCAGATCCAAAACTGTTTCTACCCCGGATCTCAATTGCGCTTTCAGAAATACCGTAAGCGCCGCGCCAAGACCTCCTGCCGCTCCTGCTCCCTGTATCGTGTCCATATCGATTCCGTATTTTCCCTTTATAATATCCCGGTAATTTTTCATGCCTTCTTCTAATTCGTCCAGCACTTCCGGCGTACCGCCTTTTTGCCCGCCAAAGGTATATGCTGCGCCATTCTCCCCGCACAGAGGATTAGACACATCACACATAACTGTAAATCTGCATTCTGAAACACGAGGGTCAAGCCCCGATTCATCAATATCGCGGATATGTATCAGATCCTCTCCGCATCCATCCACTTCCTTCCCTTCAGCATCCAGAAAACGGATCCCAAGTGCTTTCATGCAGCCTATCCCGCCGTCATTTGTAGCCGAACCGCCAATAGCAATAGAAATATCACGGAATCCCCTGTCCAAAGCATCGCGTATCATCTCTCCTGTTCCAAATGTAGTAGTTTTGCGCGGATCTCTCATATCGGAAGGCACCAGCGGGAGACCTGATGCTGCCGCCATCTCCATGACCGCCCTCCTGTGATCCAATTTTCCATAACAGCTTGTCCGCGGCTCCCAGAGCGGGCCATGTACTTTTACCTCGATCAAGCTTCCTCCCGCCGCCGCGATAACAGCTTCCGTCGTCCCTTCCCCTCCATCAGCCATCTCCACACAGGCACATTTGCAAGCCGGGAAAACTTCATATGCAGCCTGGGCAAGCAATTCCGCTGTCCTTCGCGATGTAAGAGTCCCTTTAAATGAATCGGATGCAAACAGAAATTTCATGCCGATACTTCCTCCAATCCTCTGCAAGTCTCATTATTTTTTATCATATCACCTTACTAAAGAAATGCCAACAGATCCCCGGGGTTAAAAAGGAGTGCCGCGCCAATCAGCGCCGCACTCCCTATCATGGAAATCCCAATATTAAATTTCTTATTAATGAAAATAGTGATCTCCGATCTGTATTCCCCAATTTCCATTACCGAAATACAGGCAATCACCTACCGGATTGCTTCCTGCGATGGCATCCGCTGCCGCCTGCCTTGCCGTATCTGAATAACTTCCGCTGGCAAGTACAGAATCCAGCCACCCGGTCATAGCAGGTCCAAACTGTCCGGACTGATAGATAACATCTGTTATCGTATTCGGATATACACCGCTCTTTACACGGTTCATGACTACCGCGCCAACGGCAACCTGTCCCTCATATGGCTGATTGCCTGCTTCACAGTATATCAGCGCGGCAAGGAGCTCCTGCTCGGAAGCCGCCACACTTGCAGCCTGTGCCTCCGCTGCCGCCTGGGCGGCCGCTGCCTCTTCCGCAGCCCTAGCTTCCGCCGCTGCCTGCTCCTCCGCAAGACGCCGTGCCTCTTCTGCTGCTTTGCGCTCTTCTTCAACTTTGATCAGATACGCCGTATGTGCTGCGTTGACCGCATCCTTCGTATCCTGTACAGCCTCCCCGCTGATCCCGCCTACGGTCTCAGCAGGATCCCACTGAAAGATCTCATCCCGAATGTACGTACTCTGTTCTGCATTTCTGTCATTTTCTGCCGCCAGACTGGTAAATCCTGTAAGCAGCAAGGCACTCGCCGCTGCTGCATA
>USKR01000332.1 GCA_900555215.1 uncultured Ruminococcus sp. | reverse complement strand
GACAAGATGGAGGCGTATAAAGATGCAAATCTGCTGAAGGGCGGTATCGTCTATGCGGATAAGGTGACAACCGTGAGCCGCAGCTATGCGGACGAGATCAAGACGCCGTTCTACGGCGAAGGGCTGGACGGACTGATGTCTGCAAGAGCCAATGACCTGCGCGGGATCGTCAACGGTCTGGATTACACGGACTGGAATCCGGATACGGACTGGAGGATCGCAAAGAACTTTAACATTGAGAATTTCAGGAAGAATAAACCGATCAATAAGACCTCACTCCAGGAAGAACTGGGGCTGAATGTAGACTCAAAGGTCATGCTGATCGGTATGGTCTCAAGGCTGACAGACCAGAAGGGATTTGATCTGGTAGATTATATCATGGATGAACTCTGCCAGGACGCAGTGCAGATCGTTGTACTCGGGACAGGTGATGTGAAATATGAAAATATGTTCCGCCATTTTGCATGGAAATATGCGGGAAGGGTATCGGCCAACATCTATTATTCAGATGAGCTTTCCCACAGGATTTATGCATCCTGCGATGCTTTCCTGATGCCGTCGCTGTTTGAGCCATGCGGGCTGAGCCAGCTTATGAGCCTGCGTTACGGTACGCTTCCGATCGTACGCGAGACAGGCGGACTTAAAGATACTGTACAGCCGTACAATGAATACGAAAAGACCGGAACAGGTTTCAGTTTCTGCAATTACAATGCGCATGAAATGCTGAATACTGTCCGTTATGCCGAAAGGATCTATTACGATAAGAAGAGAGACTGGAATAAGATCGTGGAGCGCGCTATGAGCCAGGATTTCTCGTGGAAGAATTCCGCGGGACAGTATGAGGATCTCTATAAAGAGCTGATCGGCGAATAGACATACAACAGAAGAAAACAGGAGAATTTTTACCGGATGAAGATAATCGACAGACTGAGAGAAGACAGCATTCACATTTCCTTTGAAGTATTCCCGCCGAAGACGGATGAGGGATTTGACAAGGTGATCGCCGCGGTAGACGCTATGGCGGGATTAAACCCGGCGTTTATCAGCGTTACATATGGCGCGGGGGGCGGTACGAGCAAAAATACAGCGAAGATCGCTTCCCATATCAAAGACGATCTGCACCTGCTGAGCCTGGCGCATCTGACCTGCGCCTCATCTACAAAAGAAGAAGTGCGCAGAGTGATCGGAGATTTAAAGGAACACGGGATTGAAAACATCCTTGCGCTTCGCGGTGATATACCCGCAGGGATGACATTCCCCGATACAGACCGTTTCCGCTATGCAAGTGAGCTGGTTGAAGAGATCAGAAAGCATGGGGATTTTTGTATCGGCGCGGCATGTTATCCGGAGGGCCATGTGGAGAACGAACACAAGGAGGATGATATCCGTTATCTGAAGCAGAAAGTGGACAGCGGGGTCGATTTTCTGACGACCCAGATGTTCTTTGACAATGATATACACTATAATTTCCTTTACAGGATCAGAGAGGCGGGGATCACGGTACCGGTGCTGCCGGGTATCATGCCTATCACGAGCGCTTCACAGATGAAGCGGAGCCAGGAGCTTTCCGGCACTGTGTTCCCGAGGAGATTTCTGGCTATGCTGGACCGCTTCGGCGGTTCTCCGGCAGCAATGAAACAGGCGGGGATAGCGTATGCCACGGATCAGATCATCGACCTGCTGGCAAACGGCGTAAAAAATATTCATATCTATACAATGAATAAGCCGGATGTTGCTGCAGCGATCATGGGTAATTTATCTGAGATAATAAAGGCTTAGGAAAACAATATGGAGAGACGGATAAAGGAAGCCGTCCGGTATCTGGGATATGGAAGAAATGCGGCAGATGAGAGGACTTTGGCGCTGATCGAGGACGCGTTCTCAGAATTAGGGCGGACAGCGGCGCCGAAGTCGGTCTGCCGTATTTTTGATGTCGAACAGACGGAGGATGGCAGGATCATAATCGGCAATATGGAGATCAGGAGCTCCAGTCTGGGCAGGAATCTGAAGGGATGTACAAAAGCAGTGCTTTTTGGAGCCACGCTGGGAGCAGGGACAGACATGCTTACAGATATGGCAAAGGCAGTGGTCCTTCAGTCATGTGCGGCTGCGCTTCTTGAAGAATACTGTGATGAAGAACAACTTAAGATCGGACGGGATCTTGAGAAACAGCACCTCTATCTGAGACCGAGATTCAGTCCGGGCTACGGAGATTTTGATATTCAGTATCAGGAGCCTCTTATGCGGATGCTGGACTGTGCAAAGAAGATCGGGCTTACCATGACGGAAAGCTGTATGATGACGCCTGCAAAATCAGTCACTGCTTTGATCGGTGCGAGTCCGGTAAAGGAGCGGT
>USKR01000331.1 GCA_900555215.1 uncultured Ruminococcus sp. | reverse complement strand
TTCGTCCGGGACGCTTTGACAGAAAAGTCGGAGTGGGAAGACCTGACGTAAAGGGCAGAGAGGAAATCCTGAAAGTGCATGCGCGCAAGGTCCGACTGAGTGACAATGTAGATTTTAATGCTATTGCCAGAGCGGCTTCCGGCGCTTCCGGCGCAGAGCTTGCAAACATGGTAAATGAGGCTGCCCTAAGGGCAGTAAGGGAGAACAGAAAGTTCGTTACCCAGGCTGACCTGGAAGAAAGTATTGAGACTGTCATTGCAGGATATCAGAAAAAGAACCGCGTACTCTCCAATAAAGAGAAGCTGATCGTATCTTACCATGAAATCGGTCATGCGCTTGTAGCGGCACTTCAGACAAATTCCGCGCCTGTGACAAAAATCACTATCATCCCGAGAACTTCCGGCGCGCTCGGCTATACTATGCAGGTGGAGGAAGATGAGAAAAATCTGATGTCAAAGGAAGAGCTTGAGAACAAGATCGCAACTTTGACCGGAGGAAGATGTGCCGAGGAATTGATTTTCCATTCCATCACTACGGGGGCGTCCAATGATATCGAGCAGGCAACAAAGCTGACAAGGGCTATGATCACCAGATATGGCATGAGCGATAAGTTCGGTATGGTTGCCCTGGAGACACAGTCTAACGCATATCTGGGCGGAGACAGCAGTCTGAGCTGTTCGCCGGATACTGCGGCTGAGATCGATGATATGGTCGTGGATACAGTTAAGAAATCTTATGATAAAGCAATGCAGCTTTTGAAAGACAATATCGGAAAACTGCACGAGCTGGCAAAATATCTCTATGAGAAAGAGACGATCACCGGTGAAGAGTTTATGAGTATATTGAGCCGCAGGGAGTATATTGAGGCTGAAAATATCCAGAAAACGAACGAGTGATAAATGAGCGGCCGACAACAAGATACAGAAAAGAAAAAGGGGTTTTGACGGATATGGCACTAAGAGCACAAAGGACAGCAGAGCGGGAGACGAGAAGGAACAGAAGGATACCGACAACAAGATACGATCCGGATTACCGGAAGGGACTGACCAGCCGGCAGGTTCAGGAACACCGTCTGCACGGCTGGATGAACAGATCTGTCGAACCGCCGTCTAAGACGACCAGAGATATTGTCCGCGAAAATGTCTTTACATATTTTAACCTGATATTTGTTGTGCTGGCTGTGCTGTTGTGTCTGGTAGGCTCCTTCCGGGATCTGACTTTCCTTCCGGTCATCATTGCCAATACGCTGATCGGAATCGTGCAGGAGGTCAGGGCAAAACAGGTTCTCGACAAGCTTACTATGCTCAACGCCCCTCACGCGGCTGTGGTCCGCGACGGGAAACGGTCTATGATCGATGCAGAGGAGCTGGTTCTGGATGATATTGTGATTTTTAAGGCGGGCAGCCAGGTCTGTGCGGATGCTGTAGTTTCAGCGGGAGAAGTACAGGTCAATGAGTCCCTCCTTACCGGTGAGGCGGACGAGATTACAAAGCGAAGAGGGGATAAGCTGATGTCCGGAAGTTTTATTGTGTCCGGACAGTGCCATGCACGGCTTGACAAGGTAGGAGAGGATTCTTATATCTCAAAGCTTACGCTCCAGGCAAAAGAAATGCAGGAGGGAGAGCAGTCAGAAATGATCCGTTCTCTGGACAAGCTGGTAAAATGCGTGGGTGTGGCGATCATTCCGATCGGACTTGTGCTGTTTTCACAGGCATTTTTTATCCAGCATGACGGTTTCCGCGAAAGTGTCACCTCCATGATCGCAGCGGTCATCGGCATGATCCCGGAGGGACTTTACCTTCTGGCAAGCGTGGCTCTTGCGGTGAGCGCTGTACGCCTTGCACAGAAAAAGGTGCTTCTCCACGATATGAAATGCATCGAGACTTTAGCCCGCGTGGATGTGCTGTGTGTGGACAAGACCGGGACGATCACGGAAAATACAATGAAAGTACAGGATGTGGTCGAGACGGAAGAGTACGATGAAGAAGAGATGGAGCCGCTGCGCACATTGATCGGGGACTTCGCCGCTGCTATGACCAAGGACAATATTACTATGGCAGCGATAAAAGAATATTTCACTGTGTCATCAGGGAAAGAAGCCGTCGCAAAGACCGGATTTTCCTCAGCAACGAAATACAGCAGCGTTACCTTTGAGGATGGAGCTTATGTGCTGGGAGCCCCTGAGTTTGTCCTGAAAGAAAAATACGGGGACTATGCGGAGGAGATCACCGAACATGCATCTTCAGGAGCGCGTGTTCTTGTGTTCGGCACATATGACGGAGTGATAGACGGGAAGCCGCTGGATCACGGCATTACGCCTCTTGGATTTGTTCTTCTCGCAAATCCGATCCGGGAGG
>USKR01000330.1 GCA_900555215.1 uncultured Ruminococcus sp. | reverse complement strand
AGAAAGCTTGCTGCCGAGCATCCGTCAGAGAAGATCGGAGAAGAGATCCGCAAGCTTTACAGCTGGAGCGATGAGGACAAACTGATCAATAACTAATCGCAGTATCGGAATTTATAAGAATGCCCGCCGGCTGTCATGCCGGACGGGCATCTTTCTGCATAAAGGAGGAGAGAGGGTTGTCTGAAAACAGACAAGGGGTAAGCATACAGGAAAGCAACGATTTCAGCAGAGGAGGCATTGCCCGGAATATTTTAAAACTTGCGGTACCAATGACCATGGCTCAGCTGATTAATGTGATGTACAGTATTGTGGACCGGATCTATATCGGACACATTCCCCACGCGTCGGCACAGGCGCTGACAGGGATCGGGCTGTGCCTTCCGATCATTACCATCATCACGGCGTTTGCCAACCTGTTTGGTATGGGAGGGGCGCCCCTGTGCTCGATCGCAAGAGGAGGACATGAAGAAAAGCGGGCTGAAAAAGTTATGGGAAATTCTTTCACCATGCTTCTTCTGTCAGGCGCAGTTCTAATGCTGGCTTGTTTCCTTTTCAAGGAGCCCCTCTTATATCTGTTTGGGGCGAGCGATGCTACATATCCATATGCAGATGAATATATTACCGTGTACCTGTGCGGCACTCTTTTTGTTATGACAAGCCTGGGGATGAATAATTTTATCAATGCCCAGGGGTTCGGACGGATGGGGATGCTGACAGTCCTTCTCGGAGCGGTACTCAATATCATCCTTGATCCGATCCTGATCTTCGGGTTCGGTATGGGAGTAAGGGGAGCGGCGATCGCCACGGTCATCTCCCAGGGAGCGTCCGCCCTCTGGGTATTGCAGTTCCTGACCGGGAAAAGGGCTCTGCTGAGGCTGACAAAGAGTGCTATGCGGCTGGAGGCGGGGCTGGTGAAAGAGATCACCCTTTTGGGAACATCAGGATTTGTAATGTCCGTGACAAACGGTACAGTACAGATCGTGTGCAATGCAGTGCTTTCCCGCCACGGAGGCGATCTGTACGTGGGGATTATGACAGTCATCAATTCCGTGCGGGAGATCATTACCATGCCTGTTACCGGTCTGACTTCCGGCGCCCAGCCTGTCATCGGGTATAATTACGGGGCGGGGTGCTATGGCAGGGTGAGATCCGCGATCAAGTTCATGAGCATCGGTTGTATAGTGTTTTCTCTGGCGGTCTGGGCGGTGCTGTTTTTCGAGCCCAGATTCTTTCTTCATCTGTTTACACAGGAGAAAGAGCTGATCGAGGCGGGCATTCCGGCGATGAGGATCTATTTCTGCGGGATTTTTATGATGGCGCTCCAATTTGCCGGGCAGTCCACTTATGTGGCGTTGAACCGTCCAAAGCAGGCGGTATTCTTTTCTCTGTTCCGCAAGGTTATCATTGTAGTACCTCTGACCTTGTTCCTCCCTATGGCCGGCGGGCTTGGAACGAACGGCGTGTTCCTTGCAGAGCCTGTTTCAAATGTACTGGGAGGCACGGCGAGCTTTGTGACTATGCTGATCACAGTGTGGCCGGGATTGAAAGATGACCGGATACAGAAGGCGGGTGCCGGACGGAAATAGACAGGCAGAAATATTACAGAATTTACTGCACTATGCTCTCTGATGTGATAAAATATTTCCATAGACAGCTGAACGGAAATTTGATTGAAGAAGGGAGCGAAGAGTATGGATGAACGATTTGTGGATCTGAGGTCAACAAAGAACCCTAAGGCACGTATCAAGATGCTGAGCGGGCATTTTGCAACAAAGAATTCTCATGTAAACACTTATATTGATATGTCTACCGTTAAGACACGCCATAATAATGCCAGGGAGACAGCAAGGACACTTGCCGAAGAGTATAAGATGAATACAATGATAGACACCATTGTCTGTCTGAAAAATACGGAAGTGATCGGAGCGTTTATGGCTGAAGCTCTCGCAGACAGTTCAAATATGTCTATGAGCGCGGGCAATAACATCTCTGTTGTGACTCCGGAGTTTGACTTTACGGGACAGATCCTCTTCCGCGAAAACAGTCAGAGGATGATCGAGAATAAACAGGTGCTTATCCTCACAGACTCCATGGCAACCGGTACGCTGACTATGCAGGCGATCGAATCGGTCCTGTATTACAGAGGAAGGGTGTGCGGCATCTGTGCGGTTTTCAGCGCGATTTCAAAAGTAGCGGGAGTAGAAGTGAAGACTATCTTTACCAGCTCGGACCTCCCGGATTACCATGTGTACAGCGCACATAAATGTCCGATCTGCGACGCAGGCATCCGGCTGGATGGGATAGTCAACAGCTTCGGATATGCAAAGCTGTGAATGGGGTCAGACCCCTTGTACAAATTATT
>USKR01000329.1 GCA_900555215.1 uncultured Ruminococcus sp. | reverse complement strand
TCTGGATCAACTGGATGAAAATTATGTAAATACAGAGAACGCGGAGGAAGCGGATGCTATTCTTGTCAGAAGCGCGAAGATGCATGAGATGGATTTCTCAAAGAACCTGAAAGTGATCGCGCGTGCGGGAGCCGGAGTCAATAATATCCCTCTGGACCGCTGTGCAGAAGACGGGGTCGTAGTATTCAACACTCCGGGCGCAAATGCGAACGGAGTGAAAGAGCTGGTGATCGCCGGGATGCTCCTGGCGGCCAGGGATATCATCGGCGGCATCAACTGGGTGCAGGAGTATGAAGAGGATGGCGATATCGCTAAGATCACGGAGAAGAAGAAAAAAGCATTTGCCGGGACAGAGCTTCAGGGCAAGAAGCTCGGCGTGATCGGGCTTGGCGCCATCGGCGTGCTGGTAGCAAACGCAGCAGTACACCTGGGCATGGAAGTATACGGCTATGATCCGTATGTGTCCGTGGACTCTGCATGGAGATTATCCCGCAGCATTTATCATGCGAAGACAGTGGATGAGATCTACAAAGACTGTGATTATATTACGATCCATGTGCCGGCTCTGGAGGACACAAAGGGGATGATCGATAAGAACGCGGTCAGCCTGATGAAAAAGGGAGTGGTTATCTTAAATTTTGCCCGCGATGTGCTGGTGAACCAGGAAGATATCGTGGATGCACTTGTGTCTGAGAAAGTGCGCTGCTATGTGACTGATTTCCCGACGAAGGAAATCGTAGGTGTAAAAGGCGCGATCGTGATCCCACATCTCGGAGCTTCGACAGAAGAATCCGAGGATAACTGTGCAAAGATGGCTGCGGCAGAAGTAAAAGATTTTCTGGAAAACGGAAATATCACGCACTCTGTGAACTTCCCGGACTGCGATATGGGGGCAAAGGGAGAGACTCCGCGAGTTACGATCCTTCACAAAAACATCCCCAACATGCTCGGACAATTCACAGGCAAGATGGCGGAGAAAGGGATCAATATTTCCCTCATGACTAATAAAAGCCGCAAAGAGTACGCTTACACAATGATGGATGTGGATGCAGAGGTACCGGCGGAAGTGGAGGAACAGCTTGCGGGCATAGACGGCGTGCTCAGAGTCAGGGTGCTCTGAAAAGAGCAGCACTCTGTATGAAGCTGCCTGTACGGTAAGCTGTTTGAGAACTGAAAAGATAATAAAATGTGGTGAAAAGCTGGATTTCCAATGACGGATGAGCAAGGGAGATCCGGCTTTTTGATTTGGGATTGACAAATTTTGTATAATTGTATACAATTATACAAAATTGAGCATCCAAGGATATGACCGGAGAAATATGTGACCGGGATATGGCATTGAGTGTGAAGGAGGAAGAAAGATGCAGGACAGAAAAGTTTTTTTGAACACACATACAAATCTTCTGGAGCTGGAGGAGCATATGTTCCCGCTGGTTGATGTGGATACGCCGAATGTGTTCCGCAATCTGTTTCATTATGATGAGATACCGAAGATCGCGTTTAACGACAGGATCGTGCCGCACAACATGCCGGATGAGATCTGGATCACAGACACAACATTCCGGGACGGCCAGCAGTCCAGGGCACCGTATACAACGGAGCAGATCGTGACGATCTACGATTATCTGCACAGACTGGGAGGACCGAATGGGAAGATCCGTCAAAGCGAGTTCTTCCTTTACAGCAAAAAGGACAGGGATGCTGTGTACAAATGCCTGGAGAAAGGCTATCAGTTCCCGGAGGTGACCAGCTGGATCCGCGCGAGCAAAAAGGATTTTCAGCTTGTAAAGGATATCGGGCTTAAAGAGACGGGAATTCTTGTGAGCTGCTCTGATTATCATATTTTTTATAAACTGAAAATGACGAGAAAGCAGGCTCTGGACCATTATCTGTCTGTGGTCCGCGAGTGCATGGAGACAGGAGTGCGTCCGAGATGCCATCTTGAAGACATTACCCGCTCTGATATCTATGGTTTTGTGATCCCGTTCTGTGTTGAACTGATGAAGCTGATGGAAGAATATCAGATTCCGGTGAAGATCCGTGTCTGCGATACAATGGGCTTTGGCGTGAACTTCCCCGGAGCGGTGATACCGAGATCCATTCCGGGCATTATTTATGGTCTGATGACGCACGCAGGCGTGCCGAGCGAACTGATCGAGTTCCACGGGCACAATGATTTTTATAAGGCTGTCAACAATTCGACTACAGCCTGGCTGTACGGGGCGTGCGGCGTGAACTGCTCTCTGTTCGGCATCGGAGAGCGTACGGGCAATACTCCGCTGGAAGCAATGGTATTTGAATATGCACAGCTCAGAGGCACGCTTGACGGAATGGACACAACGGTGATCACGGAGCTCGCTGAG
>USKR01000328.1 GCA_900555215.1 uncultured Ruminococcus sp. | reverse complement strand
GGACTACTCTCAGATCGAGCTGAGGATCCTGGCGCACTGTTCCGGCGATGAGCAGCTGATCCGGGCATACAGAGAGGCAAGGGATATCCACAGGATGACCGCGTCCCAGGTATTCCACACGCCGTTTGATGAGGTGACAGACCTTCAGCGGCGCAATGCCAAGGCGGTGAATTTCGGCATTGTGTACGGGATCAGCTCCTTCGGGCTGAGCCAGGACCTGAGCATCACCAGAAAAGAGGCTGCCCAGTATATTGAGCATTATTTTGAGACTTATCCGGGCATTAAGAAGTTCCTTGACGATTCGGTCGCGCATGCAAAGGAAAAAGGATACGCAGTGACGCTGTTCGGAAGGAGAAGGCCGGTGCCTGAGTTGAAATCCAGTAATTTTATGCAGAGGAATTTCGGGGAGAGGGTTGCAATGAACGCGCCTATCCAGGGGACTGCGGCTGACATCATCAAGATCGCCATGATCGGCGTCAGCGAAGAGATGAAGAAGCGGAACATGAAGTCACGCCTCATCCTCCAGGTTCATGATGAACTCCTGATCGAAGCGGAGGAGTCGGAAGTTGATGAGGTCAAAGCAATTTTAAAGGATAAGATGGAGAATGCCGCGGAACTCTCAGTTCCCCTGATCGCGGATATGCATACCGGGAAGAACTGGTACGAGGCGAAATAAGGAGGAATATAAGTTGAAGGTTCTTGGGATCACCGGCGGAGTGGGCTCTGGAAAGAGCGAGGTACTCCGCTGGCTGGAAGATGCTTATGGCGCGTATGTCTGCCAGATGGATGAAACGGCAAAAGAGCTCCAGAAGAAAGGAACAGACTGCTTCAGACAGATTGCAGATCATTTCGGCAGCCGCGTGGTCGGCAGAGACGGGGAATTGGACCGGGCGGAGCTTTCCCGAATTGTCTTTTCTGAGGAGAAGGAGCTTCAGGCATTGAATGAAATTGTTCATCCGGCAGTTATACCCCGGGTAAAGAAAGATATCGCACAGAAACCGGAGGAGGGCGCAAGCCTCTATGTGGTAGAGGCGGCGCTCCTGCCGGATGCGGGAAAGGAGCTGTGCGATGAACTGTGGTATATATATACGAAAGAAGATGTGCGCCGGGAGCGTCTGAAAGCTTCGCGAGGCTATACTGATGAAAGAATCACGCGGATGATCGCTTCACAGCCCGGGGAAGAAAGGTTCCGCTCTGCGTGCTCTGCTGTCATAGATAACAGCGGAGATTTTGAAGATACAAAGCGACAAATAGGAGAGAGATTAGGATTATGAGAATGTGCAGCATTGCCAGCGGGAGCAGCGGCAACTGTATCTATGTGGGCAGCGATAACACGCACCTTCTTGTGGATACAGGGATCAGCAAAAAAAGAATAGAGGAAGGACTAAAAAAGCTGGAGATCAAAGGAGAGGAGCTGAGCGGGATACTCATAACGCATGAGCATTCGGATCATATTCAGGGACTGGGTGTGTTCAGCAGGAAATATGAGATCCCGGTGTACGCGACTCCGGGAACCATAGAGGGGATCTTAAGTTACTCGGGACTGGGGAGGATGCCGGAGGGGCTCCTTCATCCGATACATACTGATGAGCCGTTTGCTCTGGGAGATGTGACGGTAGACCCGTTTGCGATCTCCCATGACGCCAATGAACCTTCGGGATACCGTCTGGAATGCGGCGGGAAATCTGTGGCAGTGGCAACGGATCTGGGGAAATATGATGAGTATACAGTGGAACATCTGAAAGACCTTGACGCGGTCCTCCTGGAGGCGAACCATGATATCCATATGCTGGAAGTCGGCGGGTATCCTTACTATTTAAAACAGCGTATTCTGGGGGATAAAGGACATCTGTCAAATGAATTGTCAGGGCGTCTGCTTTGTGATATACTACATGATAATCTGAAGCACATTGTCCTCGGACATTTAAGCAAAGAGAATAATTATGCCAAACTTGCATATGAAACGGTGAAGCTTGAGGTGACTCTGGGCGACAATGATTACCGGGGCGAGGATCTGGATATGTTTGTCGCCGGCAGGGATACTGTTTCTGATATCATAATGGTCTGATCAAGGAGGATAAGAAAAATGAAGAAATGTATAGTGACAGTACTCGGTAAGGATACAGTGGGGATCGTTGCAAAGGTGTGTACTTACCTTGCGGAAAATGAGATCAATATCCTGGATATTTCCCAGACGATCATTCAGGGTTACTTTAATATGATGGTGATCACCGATGGGACAGATCTGAAAAAGGACTTTACAGTCCTGTGCGATGAGATGGCGAAGCTGGGAGAGGAGATCGGTGTGAATATCCGCTGCCAGAGAGAAGAGATCTTTGAAAAAATGCACAGATTATAAAAAACAGGCAGCAGGCACA
>USKR01000327.1 GCA_900555215.1 uncultured Ruminococcus sp. | reverse complement strand
CAGTGGTCATTGTCATTATATTGATCTTTTTTATCGTAAAACTCTTTACGGGCAATCCTCTGGAAGGAAGCTGGGTCAGCGAGGACAGCGGCGCTGTGCTTGTCATCGGAGATGACGGGGAAGTGACTCTTACCGGAGATGCGGAAGACGAAGAGAATACGCCTATGTCCTATACAGTGGATACAAAAAACAAAATCTTTACTGTATACACGGATTCTGCTTATGCAGAAGGGGTCCTGTCGGGTTCATATGATTATAATATCGAGAAGGATACGCTGACTCTGACGGAGCGTGAGTACGGGGATCAGATGGTATTTACAAGAGAGTAGATAAGATAAAAAGAGGAGTTCCGTTTGGCGGGACTCTTCTGTTATACTAAAGGAGTTCTGTAATACTGAAGGAGGAGAAATGATGTACAGGAATCAAACGAAGGAGATTTCTATCGGAGGTGTGAAGATCGGCGGAGATAACCCGGTGGCGATCCAGTCTATGACAAACACCAGGACAGAAGATGTTGAAGCGACTGTGGATCAGATATTAAAGCTGGAAGCTGCAGGATGCGAGATTATCCGCTGTGCTGTTCCTACGATAGAAGCGGCAGAGGCTCTTCGCAGGATCAAGAGCCGGATCCATATCCCGCTCGTTGCGGATATCCATTTTGATTACCGACTTGCCATAGCAGCGATTGAAAACGGGGCGGACAAGATCCGTATCAATCCCGGAAATATCGGCTCGGAAGAGAAGGTGAAAGCTGTTGTTGACAAGGCGAAAGAATATGATGTGCCGATTCGCATAGGAGTGAACAGCGGCTCTCTGGAAAAGCACCTGTTGGAGAAATACGGCGGCGTCACCGCGGAAGGTATTGTGGAAAGCGCGCTGGACAAGGTGCGCATGATCGAAAAGATGGGCTATGACAATCTGGTCGTTAGTATCAAATCTTCAGATGTGATGATGTGCGTGAAAGCCCACGAGCTGATCGCAAGAGAATGCCCCTATCCTCTCCATGTAGGTATCACCGAGTCCGGCACAGTGTATTCCGGCAATGTGAAATCATCTGTCGGCCTCGGAATCATTCTGTATGAAGGAATCGGCAACACCATCCGTGTCTCCCTGACCGGGGATCCTGCGGAAGAGATCCGTACCGCAAAACTTATCCTCAGGACGCTGGGTCTGAGAAAAGGAGGCATTGAGGTCGTTTCCTGCCCTACATGCGGGAGAACGAAGATTGATCTGATCAGCCTTGCAAATGAGGTAGAGAAAATGGTGGAAGATATTCCGCTTGATAACATTAAGGTCGCTGTCATGGGGTGTGTGGTGAATGGTCCTGGAGAGGCAAAAGAAGCAGATATCGGCATTGCAGGCGGTATCGGCGAGGGATTGCTCATTAAAAAGGGAGAGATCATAAAGAAGCTGAAAGAAGAAGAGCTTCTTGAAACATTGAGGCAGGAGCTTCTGAACTGGGAGAGATAAGGTTGGAGCAGGTGAAGAACGATAAGGTATTTTTTCATGTATTCCCGACACTGAAGACAGAGGATGATATACAGATCCTCTTTGCGGATGTAGAGGTTAAGAAAATCACGACGAATTCACGCCGTGATTTTCTTCGCGTACATATTTTCAGCCGGCACCTGATCCAGAAAAAGCAGATCCGGCAGATGGAACAGAGAATTAAAGAGCAGCTTTTTGCGAAAACGCCGGTGAATATTCAGATTCTGGAGGAATATGCGCTGTCGGGGCAATATACTCCGGAAGCGCTGCTGGACGAATACAGGGAGAGTATCATTTTGGAGCTCAGGGAAAGCAGCATGCTTGCAGCCAATATGTTTGCACAGGCAGAGATCCATTATGAGGAAGGCAGTGTGGTCTGCCTTGAACTCCTTGATACGATCGTATCAGAAGGACGCAGGGAGGAAATCCTGAATTACCTGGAAAAGATGTTTGCGGAACGTTTTCATATGAAAGCTGACATCCGTATCTCCTGCCGCAAGCCGTCAGGGACAGGAAGCCGGGAATATGACGAGCAGAGGATCCAGCAGGAGATCAATGCCATCTTCGAACGCCGGGCAAGACAGCGGGGAGAGACGCCGGAAGCAGAACAGACGAAAACCGTGAAAGAAGGAGCGTCTTCTGATGTGAAAGAGAAGGCCTCAGCCTCGCCATCCGCCGGACACGGCAGCAGCGCGGGGGAAGGGAAAGGACAGACACGAAGTACAGGTACATCGGAAAAAGGAAAGAAAGGGTTTGGAAAAGGCGGATTTAAGAAAAAGGACTTCTACCGACCGGTCAAGACAGGAGACGATCCGAATCTGATCTACGGAAGGAACTTTGACGATGAGCCAATTACCCTGGACCAGGTGGTCACAGAGATGGGAGAGATCACCTTCCACGGGA
>USKR01000326.1 GCA_900555215.1 uncultured Ruminococcus sp. | reverse complement strand
AATGCATGCACCTGCGGGCTCAACGAAGAGCCTGTGGCGACAAAGAGCAATGAGTATGCGATCATTGAAAATGCTTTTGAAAAAGGATATGCAAAGGCAAATCCGCCCAAGGTGCGCACCGGGAAAAAGGTAGCAGTCATCGGGAGCGGCCCGGCGGGGCTGGCGGCGGCTGATCTACTGAACCGGAGAGGCCATACAGTGACCATATTTGAGCGGGAGGACAAGGCAGGCGGGCTGCTGCGCTACGGTATCCCGAACATGAAGCTGGAGAAGCAGTATATAGACCGCAGGATCCGTATTATGGAAGAAGAAGGGGTTGAATTCCGAGTAAACTGTAATGTGGGTAAGGATGTAAAGCCTGCGCAGCTTTTGAAAGATTATGACAGAGTTATCCTTGCCTGCGGCGCGTCCAATCCGAGAGACATCAAAGTCCCGGGAAGGGATGCCGAGGGGATTTATTTTGCAGTGGATTTCCTCAAGTCTACTACAAAAGCGCTCTGGGCCGACGCCGGACAGGCAGAGGCAAAACTTCCGGGCCAGATGAAAAAGGGCAGTTATGTTTCAGCGGAGGGGAGGCATGTACTTGTCATCGGCGGCGGAGACACGGGAAATGACTGTGTGGGAACCGCCATCCGGCATGGGGCAAAGTCAGTGCTCCAGCTTGAGATGATGCCGAAGGCTCCGGATACAAGAGCAGAGGGAAATCCCTGGCCTGAGTGGCCGAAGGTCTGCAAGACGGATTATGGCCAGCAGGAAGCGATCGCCGTTTTCGGAAACGATCCGAGGGTGTATACCACGACTGTGAAAGAGTTTGTAAAAGACAAGAAAGGCAGAGTGTGCAAGGCTGTCCTTGTCAAGCTGGAGAGCCGGAAAGACGAAAAGACCGGCAGGATGACCATGGCGGAAGTGCAGGGCAGCGAGTATACGGTTGACGCGGATCTTGTATTGATCGCGGCAGGCTTCCTGGGAAGTGAAAATTATGTGACAAAGGCGTTCGGCGTAGAAGTAAATGAGCGCACAAATGTAAAGACAGATCCGGGAAAATACGTGACAAATGTAGAAAGAGTGTTTACGGCAGGCGATATGCACAGGGGACAGTCTCTTGTCGTGTGGGCGATCCGGGAAGGGCGCGAGGCGGCAAAAGAGACAGACGAGAGCCTGATGGGATATACGAATTTGTCTGTTCAATAGCGGCAGTGGAAAGAGAAGCAGCAGGAAGAGAAAACCTGCTGTTTTTCTTGTCAGAAGAACGGAATTTAATGAGGAAATATCAAATATTACGAAAATGTTAATTATATATTGAAATTTCGGTGTATATTTATTATAATTTATTACATATCAAACAAAATATATTCGGATTTCCCCGCCGGATGTTTTTTTTCGGGATTACTGTTGAAAAACCTTTTTTTCTGTTGTATCATGCATTTTGTGGGGATATAGATATTTTTAGTAAGGAAAGGTGAAAAAATGAAGTTAAAGAAAGTACATAGTGCCCTGATCGCATCAGCGCTTACGGCTTCGATGGTCATAACGCCTGTATTTGCAGATCCTACGCAGCAGGAACTGGAGGATCAGAAGGCAAATGCCCAGAGCGAGCTGCAGAGCCTTCAGACAGAGCTTGACTCGCTTGTCCAGAAAATGGGAGATCTGGAGGATGAGCTGATCAGCACAGGCCAGGAGATCACGCAGGCAGAGGCGGATCTGGAAGCGGCAGAGGAGAAGAAAGAAGAACAGTACGAAGCGATGAAACTTCGTATCAAGTTTATGTATGAGTCAGGAACCGGAAGCGCAACAATGGAGAAGGTCATGGGCGCTGGGAATATATCAGATGTGCTGACTCAGGCAGAGTATTCTCAGAAAGTACATGAATATGACCGTACACAGCTCCAGGAATATGCGGATACAGTGACAGAGATCGAAGAGCTTCAGGCAACTCTCGAGGAAGAGATGGCAAATCTCCAGGCAACGGAGACGGAATATAAAGCCCAGCAGGAGACGCTGAACAGCACAATTGCTTCTAAGCAGGATGAAATCTCCAATCTCGATGAGATGATCCAGGAGGCTGCAAGAAAAGCAGAGGAAGCACGCAAGGCGGCAGAAGCCGAGGCGGCGCGCAGGCAGCAGGAGCAGAATCAGGGAACCGCCGGAGGCGGTTCTACCGGAACGACTCCGCCGTATAATGCGGTTACCGGCAATGCGGTTGTTGACCGTGCATACAGTTACATCGGAAAAGCGGAGTACGTATGGGGCGCCTGCAGTCCGGGAGCATTTGACTGTTCCGGTTTCGTAGCTTACTGCCTGACCGGCAATTATGCCCGGCTCGGCAATACCAATACATTCCTCGGATGGCCGAGGTATCCGCTTCACGATCCGGAAGATGGAGACGGATTCGGATTTCTTGGCGAGTAGT
>USKR01000325.1 GCA_900555215.1 uncultured Ruminococcus sp. | reverse complement strand
CATCTTCTGCTGTGTGTTTGTAAATCTGAGCCAGAGTGCTTTCGATGAACGCGGAGGAACTTCCGAGCAGGGCAGTCAGCCACATCCAGAATACTGCTCCCGGTCCTCCAAGACAGATCGCGGTTGAAATGCCGGCAATATTACCGGTACCGACTCTGGAGGCAGTGGATACCATAAGAGCCTGGAAAGATGAAAGCCCGTTTTTGTCACTTCCCGGCTGGGCCACAACACGCAGAGATTCGATAAACATGCGGAACTGGACAAAGCGTGTGCGGATAGAAAACCATATACCCGCTCCCAGAAGAAGGATGATCAGTATGTAGCTGTAAAGGAGATCGCTGATCGTATTGATGATTTCTGCAAACAAAATATTTTCCTCTCTTTCTGTCAGCGCCTTCTGATGCGCTGTTTATGAAATTATGTCCTCCGGTGTGAGAGTGAGAAGCAGGACTGATATCGCCGGAGTGACACAGACATTTTCCAATTATAAAGCATATTCAGTGCTTTGTCTATATGAAGCGCTTTCAGTCCGGATCCTTTCTTTGCATCATGACAGAGTTTGTGTTATCCTAGTATGTACGGTATGATATAATAAAATGATAAGAATATTTATCCATGGAAAGGTCAGGAGGGATCCGACATGAAATTAAATAAACTTTTAGAACGTCTGGAATACGATGTGGTACAGGGGACGGATGAGGCAGAGGTCACGACCCTTGTCAATGATTCGCGAAAGGTAGATGCGGGCAGTGTTTTCGTCTGCATCAGCGGGGCGGTGTCTGACGGACATAAGTTTGCGGCGGATGTGGCTGCAAAAGGAGCCGCGGCGGTAGTTGTGGAGAAGGATGTGGAAGTGCCCGCTGATGTCACTGTCATCCGTGTCCGGGATACGAGATACGCGCTGGCGCTTATGTCAGCGGCATACTTCGGATATCCGGCAGAGAAGCTTAAGATCATCGGCATTACAGGTACAAAGGGAAAGACAACGACAACCTATATGATACGTTCCATTCTGGAAGGCGTGGGGCACAAAGTAGGACTGATCGGAACGATCGAGGCGATCATAGGGGACGAGAAGATCCCGGCGGCGAATACCACGCCGGAATCATTTACCATTCATCAGTATTTTGCCCGGATGCTTGAGGCGGGATGCGACAGTGTTGTAATGGAAGTGTCCTCCCAGGGACTGATGCTCCACAGGACAGCGGGGATCCCGTTTGAGATCGGTATTTTTACGAATCTGGGCAGAGATCATATCGGACCGAACGAGCACAAAGATTTCGAGGATTACAAACGGTGTAAGGCAATGCTGTTTCAGCAGTGCAGACTTGGCATCGCAAATGTGGATGACAAATATTTCCACGATATATTCAAAAATGCCACATGCAGGGTAGAGACATTCGGATTTTCCGCACATGCAGACCTGCGGGCGGAGAATGTACAGCTCGTGTCCAGACCCGGCTATCTGGGGGTGGCATACCATGTCTCGGGACTCATGGATTTTGACGTGGAGATCGATATACCGGGAACATTCAGTGTCTACAACTCACTGACAGCGATCGCGGTATGCAGGCATTTCGGCGTGCCGGTTGAGAAAATAAAAGAAGCGCTGAAAAAGGCGAAGGTCAAAGGGCGCATCGAGATGATCAAAGTGTCGGATGAGTTCACTCTGATGATCGATTACGCTCACAATGCCATGAGTCTGGAAAGTCTTCTGACTACATTGAAAGAATACCATCCGAAACGGCTTGTCTGCCTGTTCGGATGCGGGGGCAACCGCTCAAAGGACAGAAGATACGAGATGGGCGAGGTTTCGGGACGTCTTGCCGATCTGACGATCATCACCTCGGATAATCCCAGATTTGAGGAGCCCCAGGCGATTATTGATGATATTAAAATCGGGATTGGCAGGACAGACGGGAAATATGTGGAGATCTGCGACCGCAAGGAAGCGATTAAATATGCGATTCAGCATGGGCAGCCCGGGGACGTGATCGTGCTGGCAGGAAAAGGACATGAGGATTATCAGGAGATCAAGGGTGTGAAATATCCTATGGATGAACGTGTCCTGATCGCGGAGGTCCTTGAGGAGCTGAAAGAAGGATGAAGATCGAGTGTTTGCGGACGTTATCATAGACATACAACATGAAAAACTGGATAAGATCTTTCAGTACCGCGTTCCGGAGAGCATGGCAGATGAACTGGAACCGGGGATGGAAGTGCTGGTGCCGTTCGGAAGAGGCAGCCGGCAGATCAAAGGATATGTGATCGGGCTTACGGAGACCTGTGACTATGATCTCTCTAAGGTGAAGGACATTATGGAAATTTCCAGGACCGGGGTAGAGATCGAGGCGAAGCTGATCGCGCTTGCAGCATGGATGAAGGAAAATTACGGGGGCACGATGATTCAGGCTCT
>USKR01000324.1 GCA_900555215.1 uncultured Ruminococcus sp. | reverse complement strand
TTTCAGGAGGTTTTTATGACGATCAGAGAAATGCAGCAAGTCCTTGACGCAAAGTTCCTCTACGGGGAAGAGCTTGCCGACCTGGACGCACAATTTGTTTTTTCGGCTGATATGATGAGCGATGTACTCGCATACTGCGGAAAATGTTCTGTCCTCATCACCGGTCTGTGCAATCCTCAGGTTGTACGCACCGCGGAGATGCTGGACATCGTCTGTATCATCTTCGTCCGGGGGAAACTGCCGGACGATAACATGCTCGCACTCGCCCGCGGAAAGAGTATCGCCGTTCTCGCAACAGAGCACTACATGTTTACCGCCTGCGGCATCCTGTATGAAAACGGGCTTCGGGGAGGTGCTTAAATGAGCGAACAGCTTACATTTACCTATATGATCGACGGAGACGATTTCACCCGCGCGGGGGAAGCCAGCAGCTCTGTGAAAAATAAGCTGAAAATGCTTGGTGTCAGCAGTGACGCCATCCGCAAAGTCGCCATTGCAATGTATGAAGGAGAGATAAACATGGTTATCCATGCGGAAGGCGGTACGATAGATGTATCTGTTTCTGACAGTGATATTACCATGATCCTTGCTGACAGAGGTCCGGGCATTCCCGATATCGACAAAGCGATGCAGGAAGGGTATTCCACGGCCCGGGAAGAAGTCCGCTCCCTGGGTTTCGGCGCCGGGATGGGACTTCCTAATATGAAACGGTTTACTGATGAAATGCAGATTGACACTGTGATCGGAAAAGGCACGACAATCACTATGAAGGTGTATCTGTGACCCCCGGTATCCGGGCGGCAGCACCTTCTGCCAAAGATGTGGTATAAAAGAAAGGAGTCTGTTATTTGGATAAAAATAAATTTATGCGTTCGGTCCGCCTGAAAGAATCCGCCTGCCAGGGCTGTATCAACTGTATCAAGCACTGCCCTACCCAGGCGATCCGGGTACATAACGGAAAGGCGCATATTATAGATAAATTCTGCATTGACTGCGGCAGATGCATCCTGTACTGTCCGCATCACGCAAAGATCGCGGTATATGACCCGCTGTCCGTGATCAATAATTTCAAATATACAGTGGCGCTCCCGGCCCCGTCGCTCTATGCACAGTATAATAACCTGACCAATGCGGACATTGTGCTCAACGCCCTCCTTAAGCTGGGTTTTGACGATGTATACGAGGTAAGCGCCGCGGCAGAACTGGTCTCGGAAGCGTCAAGAGAATACATAAAAGAACATATGGACGAAGCCCCGTTCATCAGCTCAGCCTGTCCGTCCGTGATCCGGCTGATCAGGGTGAAATTTCCCTCTCTGATCTCCCGGCTCCTGCCGATCAAGGCTCCGGTGGAGGTGGCGGCAGAGATAGCCCGGGCAAAGGCTATGAGAAAGACCGGACTGAAGCCGGAAGAGATCGGGATCATCTTCATCTCACCGTGTCCCTCCAAAGTATCCTACGCAAAATCCCCCCTGGGAATTGAGAAGAGTAATATCGACAATGTTGTCGCTATCAAGGATGTATATCCTCTCCTCCTGCCCCATATGAGGCATGATGAGAGCCAGCTGGCGCCTCTCTCCCGCTCCGGCAGGATCGGCATCGGCTGGAGCAATGCCGGCGGGGAAGCAGCCGGGCTGCTGGCTGACAATTATCTCGCTGCGGACGGTATCGTGAACATCCTGCGCGTGCTGGAGGAACTGGAGGATGAAAAGCTGCACGGACTGACATTCGTCGAATTGAACGCCTGCAACGGCGGCTGTGTGGGAGGAGCCCTGACCGTAGAAAATGCTTATATCGCAGCCGCAAAGACAAAGAGGCTCGTCAAATACCAGCCGGTATCTAAAAATCACCTGGCAGATAATCCGGATGTAACGGATCTCTACTGGGCAGACAATGTCGAATATGAGCCCGTCTTCAGGCTGGGCAATACATTCAAGGAAAGCCTGAAGATGATGAGCGATGTGGAAAACCTGACCGCCAGGTTCCCGGGACTGGACTGCGGCTCCTGCGGCGCACCCACCTGCCAGACCCTTGCGGAGGACATTGTACGCGGGGATGCGACCCCTAATGACTGCATCTATGTCCTCCGGGCAAATATCGCCGACCTGTCCAGGAAGATCGAAGATCTGACCGTGAACAGGAAGGAGGAGAGACGTCTTTCAGAAAGCGACTCTGAACTTCTGGATTCCTACATCCGTACTTTGACTGCTGAGCTCACCTCTTTCGGGGTTCCGGCTCACTCCAGAAAGGAGGTCCATGATAAAGATGAAACTTAAAGATATTCTCACGCTCCCTGAATGCCGGGTTCTGGCAGAAGGGGATCCTCAGCGGGAGCTCTCCCGCGTCTTCTGCTGCGATCTTCTCAGCATTGCGATGGGGAAAGCCCCGGCGGACGGGGTCTGGGTAACTGTAATGGGGAA
>USKR01000323.1 GCA_900555215.1 uncultured Ruminococcus sp. | reverse complement strand
CTTCGCTCTCAGAATCGATGAGCTGATATTTTAATGAAGAGCTTCCACAGTTGATTACTAATACGTTCATTTTCCTTCCTCCCAAACGTTTTATTATTTTTCAGGATTTTCACTCCTGTATTAATCCATTGCCTGAGCCTGCACAGAAGTGATAGCAACCACGCCTACGATATCTTCTGCGCTGCATCCGCGCGACAGGTCATTGACCGGAGCGGCGATACCCTGTGTGAGCGGTCCGTATGCCTCTGCTTTTCCGAGTCTCTGTACCAATTTATAACCGATATTTCCCGCATCAAGATCCGGGAAGATCAGCACGTTCGCATGTCCTGCGACTTCGCTGCCCGGTGCCTTGGAAGCGCCCACCTCGGGAACGATCGCCGCATCGAGCTGAAGTTCTCCGTCAAGTTTCAGCTCCGAAGCAAATTCATGAGCAAGACGTGTCGCCTCAACAACCTTGTCTACATCCGGGTGTTTTGCACTGCCTTTGGTGGAGTGTGAGAGCATTGCCACGATCGGCTCTTTTCCTGTCAGGGTTTTAAAGGACTCTGCGGAAGAAAGCGCGATATATGCCAGCTTTTCGGGATCCGGATTCTGTTCCAGTCCCGCATCTCCGAAGATAAAGGTTCCGTCAGCGCCCATATCACAGTCCGGAACAACCATCAGGAAAAATGCGGATACCAGCTTTGTGCCCGGTTTTGTCTTCAGGATCTGAAGACACGGACGGAGTGTATCTGCCGTAGAATGGCATGCTCCCGACACCATCCCGTCTGCATCGCCCATCTTCACCATCATCACGCCATAGTACAGATAATTATTGAGAAGGAGTTCACGCGCCTGCTCCTCTGTCATACCCTTTTTCTGCCTTAACTCAACCAGTTTCGCGATATAGCTTTCCGTCTTGTCATTCGCAGCAGGATCAACGATCACTGCCCCGGAAATGTCATATGTACCTTTATTTTTCTCAATTTCCTCTTTGCTTCCCACAAGGATCAGATCTGCGATCCCCTCTTTTAAGACTGTTTCCGCAGCCTTATAAGTTCTTTCGTCCTCTGTCTCGGGAAGAACGATCGTCTTTTTATTTGCTTTCGCTCTTGCCTTGATTTCATCAATAAATCCCATGATTTAAAAGCCACCTTTCATTTTTTATCACATGTGACTTTATTATAACGCAAAGGTTTTTTGTATACAAGGGATTTTATGTGCATTTTTAAGTACAATCGATTATTTTCACAGCCCGTGTTTATATGATTGTCACAAAAATAACAATCTCATATTTTAAACACATCTGTAACGATATTAAAGTATACAAGAATCGTACAAGTATCGAGGATCGTCGTGATCAGCGGCGCTGCCATGATCGCAGGATCAAGCCCTATCTTCTTCGCCACGAGCGGAAGGATACACCCTATGCATTTCGCCATTGCCACAACAGCGATCATCGTTACTCCGAGCGCTGCCGCCAGCATCAGATTTCTGTCATACATAATACATATCCGGACGCCGTTGACAACGGCGAGAAGAGTCCCAACGATAAGCGCTACTCTGATTTCTTTAAATATAACCTTAAATATATCCGAAAATTCAATTTCCCCTACCGCAAGCCCGCGGATGATAAGTGTTGAGCTCTGTGACCCACAGTTTCCGCCCGTGCCCATAAGCATGGGGATAAAGGTGATCAAAACAGGCATTGCCGCCATGGCATTCTCATAATACCCCAGTATCTCCCCCGTCACCGTTGCGGAGAGCATAAGGAGCATGAGCCACGGCGTACGGTTTTTCGCCTGCTGGAACACAGATGTCTCAAAATAAGAATCTTCATTCGGGCTGACACCGGCCATGATGCTGATATCCTCGGTCGTCTCATCCTGAAGGACGAGCATTGCGTCGTCAACAGTAACGATACCGACCAGACAGTCCTCATGGTCAATGATAGGGATAGCCACAAGACCGTATTTGTTGATCATATTCGCCACATGCTCCTGATCGTCCAGCGTCCTCGCGTAGAGAACGTTTTCATCCATGATCTCTCCGATCAGGCGGGACTCGCCGGCTGTGAGCAGATCCTTGACATCCACCATTCCGATCAGCTTTTTCTTCTCTGTAACATAACAGGTATAGATCGTCTCCTTGTTAATACCGACCTGACGGATCTTCAAGATCGCGTCCGCAACAGTCATTTCTCTTCGCAGACTGATGTACTCGATATTCATGATACTTCCCGCGCTGTCCTCCGGATACTGAAGTAGGCTGTTGATTTTCTGACGGGTATCCTCATCAGTTGCAGCCAAAAGACGGTCTACCACATTTGCAGGCATCTCTTCCAGAACATCAACCGTATCGTCCACATACATCTCTTCCATAACTTCTTCCAGCTCGGAATCTGTCAGCGCATTGATCAGGTCCTCCCTCATCTCGCTGTTCAT
>USKR01000322.1 GCA_900555215.1 uncultured Ruminococcus sp. | reverse complement strand
TGTGTCTATTTCTGAGAATGAGAAGTGGGGTATCAGGCGGCGGTTCCAGAATGGCACCTTCATTATTTCCTATCCCCCATACGGCTATGCCAACGTGGATGGGGAAATGATGATTGTGCCGGAGCAGGCAGAGATTGTGAAACAGATCTTTGCGGATACGCTTGCGGGGAAAAGCACCCATGAGATTGCAAAAAGGCTGAATGAGCAGGGCGTTGTCACCAAGAAGGGCGGGCGCTGGACACCGGGTACCATCAACGGCATCATTGGGAATGAGAAATATACCGGGGATGTCCTGTTCCAGAAGACCTATACAGATAACAGCTTTAACCGCCATCAGAACCGGGGAGAAGTTGACCAGTATCTCATGCAGAACCACCATGAGGCAATCATCAGCCGGGAAGAGTTTGAACGTGCCAATGCGGTTTTGAAACAGCGTGGACGGGAAAAAGGGAATGGTCATGATACCGGGAGATACCAGAACCGGTACGGCTTTTCCGGCCGGATCTATTGCGGGGAATGCGGCGGTAAATATAAAAGACGGCTGCATTATAAACCCAGCGGCCAATATGCCGCATGGACCTGTGTTACCCATTTGGAAGATAAGAAAAGCTGTTCACAGAAGTACATCACAGATGCTGCCCTGCAACTGGCTTTTGTTACCATGATGAACAAGCTGGTCTTCGGGCAGCAGACGGTGCTGCGTCCTCTTTTGCAAAGCCTGCGGGGGCTGAATGATCAGTCCCGGCTGCTAAAGATTGAAGAACTGGAAACGGCAATCGAGAAAAACAGGGAGCAGAAACAGGTGCTGACGAACCTGATGGCAAGCGGCTATCTGGAGCCTGCTCTTTTTAATAAGGAAAGTAATGAACTTGCAGCGGAAGCGGAAGCCCTGCGGCAGGAAAAGGATGGGCTGATGCGCTCTGTCAATGGAGATATGGTCAAAATTGAGGAACTGCAGCGGCTGCTCCGGTTTACATCCAAAGGAACCATGATGACGGAATTCGATGATGAAATTTTCCTTTCTTTCGTGGAGCGGATCACCGTACTGTCCAGAAAAGAAGTGGTTTTTGAATGGAAATGCGGACTGTCCTTGAAAGAAAGGCTGGTGGAACCATGAGACACATTCCGTATGGATACCGGATTGAAAATGGTCGGGCGGTCATCGATGAAGAACAGGCCGCCACGGTGCGGGATTTTTTTCAGAACTATATTTCCGGCATGGCGCTTATGCCCGCCGCTGAGAAGGTCGGATTAAATCTGTACCACGGGAGCGCCGGAAGGATGCTCCGGAATAAGAAGTATCTTGGAGATGATTACTATCCGGCTATTATCGACAAAGAAACCTTCGATAAGGCGGAAGAAATCCGCAAGAGCCGGGCAAAAGTGTTGGGGCGGGTATGGGAACTGGAAGGAAAGAAGGACATCCTCTTCCCTACCAGTTTTTCCATGCCGGCAGTGAAAAAGGTTTCTGACGATCCCTTTGAACAGGCGGCGTATGCATACAGTTTGATTGAGAGCGAGGTGGATATGGGTGGAACTGAGTAGGAACATCACGGTGATCCCGGCCAGAAGACGTGTGGGTAATACTGCCGCAGCCGAGCAGCGACCAAAGCTGAAAGTCGCTGCTTACTGCAGGGTTTCCACGGACAGTGAAGAGCAGGCGTCCAGCTACGAGGTGCAGGTGGCGCATTATACACAATTCATCCAGAAGAATCCGGAATGGGAACTGGCGGGGATTTATGCCGATGACGGGATTACCGGCACGAATACGAAAAAACGTGAGGAATTTAATCGGATGATCCAGGACTGTATGGACGGAAAGATTGATATGATCATTACCAAGTCCATCAGCCGGTTTGCCAGAAATACCCTGGATTGCCTGAAATATATCCGGGAACTGAAGGAGAAAAACATCCCGGTTTTCTTTGAAAAAGAGAACATCAACACTATGGATTCCAAGGGTGAGGTACTGCTTACCATCATGGCAAGCTTGGCACAGCAGGAAAGCCAGTCTTTGAGTCAGAACATCAAACTCGGATTGCAGTACCGTTTCCAGAACGGGGAGGTCCGGGTCAATCACAGCCGTTTCCTGGGTTACACAAAGGATGAGGAAGGAAACCTGATCATAGAGCCTGCGGAGGCGGAAGTGGTAAAGAGGATCTACCGGGAGTACCTGGAAGGAGCAAGCCTGCTCCAGATCGGGCGTGGCCTGGAAGCAGACGGCATTCTTACCGGGGCTGGGAAAACGAAGTGGCGTCCGGAAACACTGAAGAAGATCCTGCAGAATGAAAAATATATCGGAGACGCCCTTCTACAAAAAACATATACAATTGATTTCCTTTCTAAAAAGCGAGTTAAAAATAACGGAATCGTTCCCCAGTATTATGTAGAAAACAGCCATGAGCCTATTATTCCACGCGAGC
>USKR01000321.1 GCA_900555215.1 uncultured Ruminococcus sp. | reverse complement strand
CTGCGTCAGACCCGGACGTAATGACCATCAAGATTACGATATACCGGCTGGCAAAGAAGGCAAGGCTGGTAGAGTATCTCTGTGCCGCGGCAGAAAACGGCAAGGAAGTCACAGTGCTTATCGAACTGAGGGCACGTTTTGACGAGCAGAACAATATCGAATGGTCAGAGCGTATGGAGGAGGCTGGATGCCGTGTGATCTACGGGATTGAAGGCTATAAGGTCCATTCAAAGATCTGCCTTATCACTTACAGGAGTAAAAACGAGATCCGCTATATCACCCAGGTCGGGACTGGAAATTACAATGAAAAGACAGCGAAGATGTATACAGATTATTCTCTTATGACATCCGACCATGAGATCGGGGAAGATGCGGCGGTGTTTTTCAAAAATATGTCCATTGGAAACCTGGACGGAGTATATCATCATCTGATCGTATCCCCCACAAGCCTGAAGCAGAAAGTGCTTGTACTGATGGATGAAGAGATTGCCAAGGGAGAGCGCGGGCGCATTGTCATGAAAATGAATTCTGTGACAGATATGGACTTTATCCGCAAGACAGCGGAAGCATGTCAGGCAGGGGTACATGTAGATCTCCTTGTGCGGGGCATATGCTGTATCCTGCCGGGGATAGCAGGAAGGACGGAAAATCTGCGTGTGACCAGTATCGTCGGGCGATATCTGGAGCATCCCAGAGTGTTTGTATTCGGCACCGGGGCGGATGCAAAGGTATATATCGGTTCAGCTGACATGATGACTCGAAATACGGAAAAGAGGGTGGAAGTGGCATGCCCGATTTATGATGAAGGGATCAGGAGACGCCTTATGCATGATCTGAAGGTAATGCTGGCAGATAATGTAAAGGCAAGACAGATGGACAGCGATGGCACTTACAGAAAGAAAAAGCAGGACGGCACTCCGGTAAACGCCCAGGAGACATTTATGAAAGAGGCGGTCAATGCGCGCAGACCCTCACCGGCGGATAAAAAGGGAAGGCGGTCCCTGTTTTCGAGAGTGTTCGGCGGATTTTGGAAAAAGAAAAAATAAAATGCTGACTGCCCCGGGTTTTATAGACAGACGGACAGATCGAGGGTATAATTGATACAGATGTTTTTTAAACGGAAGGATGCCTTTTCTTGTCAGGAGACGGCAGATAAAAAACAAAATTTTCAGGAGGAAGACAAGATGCAGAAACAGGAAGTGACAGGATTCGGAATGACATCGGACGGAAAGCAAGCCCGTCTTTACACTCTGGAGAACAAAAACGGGATGAAAGTATGCGTGTCAGACTTTGGCGCGGTTCTGGTGAATCTTTTTGTCCCAGCCAGAGACGGAAATATGCTTGACGTGGTGCTCGGATACGGGGATGCAGAAGGCTATGAAAAGGGTGACGCAGCCTTTGGAGCTGCGGTGGGAAGGAACGCCAACCGTATCGGCGGAGCCGGTTTTGACTTGAACGGAGTACATTATGAACTGGCGAAAAATGACAATGGAAAAAACAGCCTTCACAGCGGACCGGATTATTACCACAAACGGCTCTGGGAAGTCAAGGAATACGGGGCTGACCATATCTCTCTGCTGCTCCACAGTCCGGACGGGGATCAGGGCTACCCCGGAGCGCTGGATATGTGTGTGACATATACTTTGGATGACGATAATACATTAACTATTCATTATGAGACAGTGCCGGATCAGGATACGGTCATTAATATGACAAACCACAGCTACTTCAATCTGAACGGTCATAACAGCGGTACTGTGCTGGATCATAAAGTGACTCTGAACGCAGATTATTTCACTCCGGCTGACGCAGAGTCTATCCCGACAGGGGAGATACGCAGCGTGGAGGGGACTCCAATGGACTTCCGTGCAGGAAGAGTGCTGGGCGACGACATAGACGCGGATTATGAGCCTCTCCGTTTCGGCAGCGGGTATGACCACAACTGGGTGTTGAAAAATGAGGGCAGATTTGATAAAGTAGCAGAAGCAGTATCAGAAAAGAGCGGTATTGTGATGGAAGTGTATACAGACCTTCCGGGAGTGCAGATCTATACGGCGAATTTCCTGGACAATGAGCCGGGAAAAGAAGGGGCATCATACATAAGGAGAAGCGCCGTCTGCTTTGAGACACAGTTTTACCCGGATGCAGTCCACCATGACAATTTCCCGCAGCCGGTGTGCAGAAAGGGTGAGAAATACGATACCCGCACGGCATATCGTTTCCTGACACGTGAATAAAGCGGACAAAAGAGAATGCTGCAGGTTCACTCTTATTATATATGATCGGAGATGGACCTGCAGCGTCTCTCGTCCGGGAAAAGGACAGATCAGATAACATCATATGGGAAAAGCAGTATATATCGCAGAAAAGCCCAGTGTGGCACAGGAGTTTGCCAAAGCTCTCAAGGTCCAGACTTCCCGTCATGACGGATATCT
>USKR01000320.1 GCA_900555215.1 uncultured Ruminococcus sp. | reverse complement strand
TATGGAGATGTCTTTTTTGATTCAACAGGAACTTCTTTCAGCCGCTTAAAAAGCCGCGCTATAAAAAAGACCACTGTCCCGCTGATCTTCCCAGCTTTGGACAGCAGTCTTCTGTATTCTGACTCTTCTGCTCCTGTTCTGTATATCCGCTTTATCCTACTCTTCTGCAAATTTCTCCGCCTGCGCCCTGATCAGCTCCTCATCGGCAAAGTAATCGATCTTCATAGCCGCCTTTACTTCCTTCAGCGTCTGAGCAGCCACTTCTTCCGCTTTCTCACTGCCTTTTCTGAGGATCTCATACACCGCAGGAATATCCTTCTGGAGCTCTTTTCTCCTGGTCCTTATAGGCTCCAGCTCTGCCTGGAGGACATTGTTCAGGAATCGTTTTACCTTCATGTCTCCCAGACCGCCCCTCTTATAGTGAGCTTTCAGCTCATCCAGATCCTTATATTCCGGCAGGAATTCCGGGAAGTACTCCGGTCTGCAGAATGCATCCAGATAGGTAAATACTGTATTTCCTTCCAGACTGCCCGGATCTTCAATGCGGATATGGTTCGGGTCAGTAAACATACTGAAGACCTTTTTCTTAATATCCTCCGGTTCTTCTGAGAGATAAATGCAGTTTCCAAGAGATTTACTCATCTTTGCCTTTCCATCAATCCCCGGCAGACGCATGCACGCCTCATTATCCGGAAGCAGTATCTTCGGCTCCACAAGGGTTTCTCCATATACGGAGTTGAATTTGTGCACGATTTCCTTCGTCTGCTCCAGCATAGGCATCTGATCCTCTCCCACCGGTACTACCGTCGCTTTAAATGCGGTAATATCAGCGGCCTGGCTGATCGGATAGGTAAAGAATCCAACCGGAATACTGGCTTCAAAATTTCTCATCTGGATCTCAGACTTAACCGTTGGGTTGCGCTGAAGCCTTGACACTGTAACAAGATTCATGTAATAGAATGACAGTTCGCACAGCTCAGGCACCTGCGACTGGATAAACAGTGTGGACTTCTCCGGATCCAGCCCGCACGCGAGATAATCAAGCGCCACTTCAATAATATTCTGGCGCACCTTCTCCGGATTATCCGCATTGTCTGTCAATGCCTGCGCGTCTGCGATCATAATAAAAATGTCATCAAAATCTCCCGTATTCTGGAGTTCTACTCTCCTCCTCAAAGAACCCACATAATGCCCGACATGGAGCCTTCCTGTCGGACGGTCTCCGGTAAGCATGATCTTCTTCATCTCTCTATTCCTCCTCAAAAACATATTCCTTATTTATTCTGCAGGAGCGCTCTCTTCTGCTTCGCAAACCGAGGCTCTTTCTTCTTCTCTGCAGCATACACAAACTGGTAGAGCACGCATGCCATCACGCCGGCTCCGATCACATCCAGTATTGAATGCTGTTTTAAAAACATAGTCGCCAGGATGATAAGCCCCGCCAGCACATAAGCTCCCCAGCAGACACAGGGATGCTTCTTAAGTTCCCTGCTCTCATGGACTGCTATGCATACTCCCAGCGAATTAAATACATGCAGGCTCGGGAACACATTCGTACAGGTATCCGCCCTGTAGAGCACTCTCACCATATCCACAAAAATGTTATCCCGGGCAAACACAGCCGGTCTCAGATCCTGACCATTGGGAAAGATCGTTGATATGATCAGGAATACAGTCATTCCAGTAAACATAAATTTCGCCATTTTATAAAATCCCGGGACATCTTTAAAAAAGAAGTACAAAAATGCCGCCGCGATAAAAGCGAACCACATCAAATAAGGTATGATAAAAAACTCATTGAACGGTATCCATTCATCCAGTTTTGTCTGGATCACATGATAATGCGTGGTGACATGCCTCTCCAATAAGAAAAACCAGGGCAGATACACCAGAATATATAGAAACACCCATGCATGTCTATATTTGCTTATCCACGCAGTGAACCTGTTTTTCCGTTTCATAATATGACGCCCCTTTTTAACTATCCGCCTAATTCGCATCGATTATAGCACGATTTATTATGGACAACAACCTCGTTCACAAAACCTTTATTAAATCTTTCGTTTCTGACATCGCTCTACCCGGCGATCACATTCAACTTTGATCCTGTGATTTCCGCTTCAATGGCCCTTCGGGGGAAACCCGGTTCCCCATCTGTATGAAGCGGCAGCGGCAGTTCTGCCTCTGCCCGGACTTTTCGGCATCTCAGGATCGTGATCCCTTTAAATCCGACATGCTTCCCTCCGAACGCCAGCGGCAGGAGAAACAGGATCTTCAGCACAGACAGTCCGTTCACTATTATCACGTCCAGCATTCCATCTTCTGAGGATGCATCCGGACAGAACTTAAACCCGCCTCCTTCGTACGGAAGATTCATAAACGCGGCAAAATATGTTTTCGGAAATTCTCTCCTGCTGCCGTCTTCCAGGATAAGG
>USKR01000319.1 GCA_900555215.1 uncultured Ruminococcus sp. | reverse complement strand
TCAGAAGATACGGCTCGTACACATCCTCCAGTGTCCCCGCGTCCTCAGAGATTGCTGCTGCAAGGGTGTCCAGACCGACTGGTCCGCCCTGAAATTTTTCAATCATAGTAAGCAGAATGCTCCTGTCAATATGGTCAAGCCCATATTTGTCTACATCCAGAAGATCCAGGGCATAATCCGCCACTTTTTTTGTAATCTTTCCGTCATATTTTACCTGGGCGAAATCACGCACTCTCTTTAAGAGCCGATTTGCCAGTCTCGGCGTGCCGCGCGACCTCCTGGCAAGCTCCAGAGCCCCTTCTTCCTCAATCTCTACATCCAGTACCTTCGCTGACCTTAAAATGATAGTCTTTAGTTCCTCATCCGTGTAAAATTCCAGCCTGTTCACCACGCCGAATCTGTCCCTCAGAGGAGCTGTCAGCATACCGGCGCGGGTCGTAGCCCCTACCAAGGTGAACTTAGGAAGATTCAGGCGGATGGAGCGAGCGCCCGCGCCTTTACCGATCATAATGTCTATGGCATAATCTTCCATAGCAGGATACAACACTTCCTCTACCTGTCTGTTCAGGCGGTGGATCTCATCCACAAAAAGGACATCATGTTCCTGGAGGCTGTTCAGGATTGCCGCCATCTCGCCGGGCTTCTCGATCGCCGGACCGGAAGTCACTTTCATATGCACTCCCATCTCATTTGCAATGATCCCGGCAAGGGTCGTCTTCCCGAGTCCCGGAGGACCGTAAAACAGTACATGGTCCAATGCCTCGTTTCTCGCCTTTGCCGCTTCGATATAGACCTTGAGCGTCTGTTTCGCCTTCTCCTGTCCGATATATTCTGTCAAAAGCTGAGGGCGCAGTTCGCCCTCGATCTTAATATCCTCTTCCAGATTTTCTGTTGTAATGATTCGTTTTCCCATGATCGTATCCGTATTCCCTTCACCAGGCTAAAAAAGATATTTCAAAGCCTCTTTCAATATATCCTCTGCTGTGGAACATCCCGGGGATGTTTTCTTCACAGCGCGCAGACTTTCCGAGCTGCCGTATCCCAGGGCAACCAGCGCCTGAACAG
This sequence comes from uncultured Ruminococcus sp., assembly GCA_900555215.1. GTDB lineage: Bacteria > Bacillota > Clostridia > Lachnospirales > Lachnospiraceae > Mediterraneibacter > Mediterraneibacter excrementipullorum. The sequence continues at coordinate 1,424 of USKR01000319.1, read as the reverse complement.
CCTCTGACTGCATATCGCTGTCCTCGGCAGACGCAAATGCTCCGTCTTCATTTCCATGAGCGGCATGTTCCAGCATATCCTCAATATCCACTTTATCTCTCAGCTCGACGATCAGCTTTTCCGCCGTCTTCTTTCCGATCCCCGGCGCGGCTGAAATAGCCTTTGCATCTCCGGACATGACCGCAAACCTCAGCTCATCCGGGCTCATGCTCGACAGAATATTCAGCCCCCCTTTGGGACCGATGCCGCTCACGCCGATAACCAGTTTGAATATCTCCAGGTCATCCCGTGTCAGAAATCCGAAAAGCTGCATGGCATCTTCCTTTACATTCAGATAGGTATACAGCTTAACCGTACTTCCGATCTCCGGAAGGAGCGCCATAGCCTGCTGAGGCATATACACGCCGTATCCTATCCCTCCTACATCGACGACGGCCTTCTGTTCTTCTATGGCTGCCAGTTCACCTCTTACATATGAGATCATTTTTCTCTTCCTCTTCCTAAATATAATTTGTATAATATTCTCTTTCTGTATACAAAAACGTCTGTCAGGTAAATGTGATATTACCGATGCGTTTAAGCACCTCCCTGCACACAATCCCGATCAGTGCTCCTGTGATCACTCCCGCAATAAGAAGCGCCGGCAGATAATAACCGACCTGATACGTCTCTACAGCGATCATCGCCATAATGAGCTGGCCGACATTGTGGCTCACTCCCCCCGCAATACTCACTCCGATAACGCTCAAAGAGCTTTTGGGCTTTAAAATATTCATAATAATAAGGCTTAAAACAGCGCCTGCAAGGCTGTAAAGTATGCCAAACAGATTCCCGAAAATGAAACCTGCCAAAACCACACGCGTCACAGATAAGAGCAGGGCTTCCTTAAAGTCTGTCTTATACAGGACAACAACAATCACAAGATTAGCAAGACCGAGCTTTGCACCCGGGATACCGAAATTAACAGGTATCAGCGTCTCTACATAGCTGAGGATCAGCGCGAGTGCCGCAAACACCCCGAAATAAGCTGCTCTGTTCTTCAATCTCTTTTCCTTTCCAACAAAACCGGATAACAGCGCCAAATACCAGCGCGGAGGCCGTCCCCTCACAGGTCTCTACCGGGCAATGCCGTCCACTTCACCTGGTTCCCCGTTTTCGACCGAAACAACGACCTGGTTCGGCAGACAGATAATGCTCTCCCCATCCCTGCTGATGCTCCGATGGTTTACGCAGACCTGATCCGGGCAGTCAGCCCAGTCCATCCGCGCAGCCCCGCCGCTGATCTCAAGGCGGTTCGTCTCATTGATCTCCACAGTCCGGTCTTCTCCCAGACTGTAAGTGCCGTACAGAACTCCGTCAACCGAAATGCTGACAACAGCCTGATCCCCTGACTTTCCCAAACTCTGGAAACAAAACAAAATGGC
>USKR01000318.1 GCA_900555215.1 uncultured Ruminococcus sp. | reverse complement strand
TACGAACAGAAGACAGAAGAACTGTTAGAGCCCATTGTCACAGATCTGGGGTTTGAGCTGGTAGACGTAGAGTATGTCAAAGAGGGCGGGACCTGGTATCTGCGCGCATATATTGACAAACCGGGCGGCATCACGGTGGACGACTGCGAGGCGGTCAGCAGGAAGTTCTCCGATATTTTGGATGAGAAGGATTACATCCCGGATTCCTATGTGTTTGAAGTGAGCTCCCCGGGACTCGGGAGACCTCTCAAGAAGGAGAAGGACTTTAAGAGAAGTCTTGGAGAAGAGGTGGAGATCCGCACCTACCGGGCAATCGACCGTCAGAAGGAATTCACCGGCATATTGAAAGCATATGATGAAAATACTGTTACCATCGCATATGAGGATGACACAGAACAGACATTTGAGAGGGCGGACATTGCCCTGATCCGTCTGGCTTTGGATTTTTAATATTAGGAGGAAGGAAAAAATGAACACAGAGTTAATGGAAGCATTGACGATCCTTGAGAAAGAGAAAAACATCAGCAGAGATGTGATGATGGATGCCATCGAAAATTCACTGATCAGCGCCTGCAAGAATCATTTCGGCACAGCAGAGAATATCAAGGTTATCATGGACAGGGAAACATGCGACTATGCAGTGTATGCAGAGAAGAAAGTTGTTGAGGAGGTAACAGACCCGGCACTTGAGATCAGTCTTGAGGACGCGGAGAAGATCGATTCCGCGCTCCAGATCGGGGATGTGGCGCAGATTCCGGTACAGTCCAAAGAATTCGGGCGTATCGCCACTCAGAATGCAAAGAACCTGATCCTCCAGAAGATCCGCGAGGAAGAGCGAAAAGTCGTATTCGACCAGTATTTCGAAAAAGAGAAAGATATCGTGACCGGTATCGTACAGCGTTATGTAGGAAAAAATATCAGTATCAATTTAGGAAGAGCGGATGCGATGCTCACGGAGAATGAACAGGTGAAAGGAGAGTCCTTCAAGCCGACAGAGCGTATCAAGCTGTATGTGGTGGAAGTCAAGAATACACCGAAGGGACCGAAGATCCTCGTGTCACGGACACATCCGGAACTGGTAAAGCGTCTCTTTGAGGCTGAGGTTTCCGAGGTGCGGGAAGGCATCGTGGAGATCAAGAGCATTGCCCGCGAAGCAGGGTCGCGTACAAAGATGGCTGTATGGTCCAATGACCCGAATGTGGATCCTGTGGGAGCATGTGTGGGAATGAACGGCGCAAGGGTAAACGCGGTGGTACAGGAGCTGCGAGGCGAGAAGATCGACATCATCAACTGGGATGAGAACCCGGCGCTTCTGATCGAGAACGCGTTAAGCCCGGCAAAAGTCATTTCCGTAATGGCTGACCCGGAGGAGAAGGTTGCGAGCGTGATCGTGCCGGATTACCAGCTCTCCCTTGCCATCGGTAAAGAAGGACAGAACGCAAGGCTGGCAGCGCGCCTGACCGGATATAAGATCGATATCAAGAGCGAGACCCAGGCTATCGAAGCAGGTGATCTTCCGGAGAATTATATGGAGCAGATGGGACTCATGGGTGAGGAAGGATACACCGGTGATTATGAAGACGAGTACGCTGAGGACGACGCTTACGACAGCTATGACGAGAATTACAGCGAAGACTATGATGACGGTGATTATAACGGGAATTACGAGGATCAGGACGGACAGGATGAGCCGGACGAGATCGAGTTCGTTGAGACAGATAACTAAGCAATAGTCTGAAGGAGTGGAATTATTTGGCAGTAAAGAAAAAGATCCCGATGAGGAAATGTGTGGGATGCGGCGAGATGAAGCCGAAGAAAGAGCTGATGCGCATCCTGAGAACAGAAAGCGGAGATTTTGTCGTGGATGCCGAGGGAAAGAAAAACGGGCGCGGCGCTTATTTGTGCCGGTCGGTTGAGTGTTTCCGCAAGGCGGCGAAGAGCAGGGGGCTGGAGCGCTCCTTTAAGCAGGAAATACCGCAGGAAGTTTACGACAGGCTGGAAAAGGAGATGGGCGAGATTGGCGAATAGAGATAAAGTCCTGTCTCTGATCGGGCTTGCAATGAAAGCGGGAAGATGCACAAGCGGCGAGATGATGACGGAAAATGAAACAAAGGCAGGAAAGGCGAAACTCGTGGTCGTGGCATCAGACGCATCAGAGAACACGAAGAAGAAATTTCGGGATATGTGTAAATTTTACAGAGTTCCAATTTGTTTTTACGGAGATAAAGATACCTTAGGGCATGCAATGGGAAAAGAATTCCGTGCATCTCTGGCGATATTGGACGAAGGATTTGCAGACGGGATTCTAAAAGAGCTTAAAAACCGAGAGGATATTGCATAAAGGAGGTAGTTGAATATGACAAAAATGAGGGTACATGAGCTTGCGAAAGAGCTGGGGATAGAAAATAAGGAACTCATTGAGATCCTGCAGAAGAAAAATGTAGAGGTGAAAAATCATATGAGTTCATTGGAGGACAGTGTGGCGGACGAGATC
>USKR01000317.1 GCA_900555215.1 uncultured Ruminococcus sp. | reverse complement strand
TAAGATTCCGCGAACAGATCCCCTGGACCGACATGACCAAAAATATTGCTGCCGCCCCAGTAATAATTTACAACGATATTTACACTGCCGCTCAGGACCAGCCCCATACTGGAGATGGATTCTCCGGCACGGCAGATTACATCTCCTTTGTCAAAACACTGCGTTTTTGCGTTCAGACAGGCAAGGACAGAGACAATCTCTTCTTCCCGCAGTCCGCGGAAAAGCATCGTATCAGAAAGAAACTTGACATTCATAAAAACTCTCCTAAAATGTTGTTATAACAACAGAAATATTAAGACGAATATAGTATATTTCCTTCAAGAGGTCAAGATACAGGAGGATATATGATGATACGAAAGATTATTACGATCAATGAGGAAAAGTGTAACGGATGTGGATTATGCGCCGACGCCTGTCACGAGGGAGCGATCGGCATGGTGGATGGAAAGGCAAGACTTTTGCGGGAAGACTACTGTGATGGATTAGGAGACTGCCTTCCAGCCTGCCCTGTCGGAGCGATTTCTTTTGAAGAGCGGGAGGCGCCTGCCTATGATGCGGACGCTGTTGCCGCGGCGAAATCTGCGAAAGAACAGCCTGTACCATGTGGATGCCCGGGAACCAATGCCAAGCAGTTCCAGAGAGAGCAGAAGACTTCTTCCGGTTCGGAAACTTTGTCAGTGGACAGCCAGCTTGCTCAGTGGCCGGTACAGATCAAACTCATGCCAGTGACTGCACCTTATTTTCAGAATGCAGATCTTTTGATCGCGGCAGACTGTGCTGCTTATGCTTATGGAAATTTCCATAAGCACTTTATCAGGAAACGTATTACGCTGATCGGCTGTCCAAAGCTGGATGAGATAGACTATTCGGAAAAGCTGACCGCGATCATCCGTGAAAATGAGATCAAGAGTGTCACGATCGTCCGCATGGAAGTACCCTGCTGCGGAGGCTTGGAACACGCGGCGAAAGAAGCTCTGCGCGCCAGTGGGAAATTCATTCCCTGGCAGGTTGTGACGATCTCAACAGACGGGCGCATTCTGTGAGAGCGGTTGAAAATTGAAAAGAAAAGACAAAGCAGTATACAGAGGAGGTCCGATACCTCCTCTTTTTTAGTCCCAGACAAGGCTGCGCACATTCAAAGGTCTTATTTTACTGCCTTTATTTTTCACAAACGGGACCAGTGACTAGAACTCTTTATTGTCTAAAATAGAAAGTCGGTGTAAAATAAGACGGACAAATGCAGTTAAGGAGGCAGAAGCAATGGATAACAAATACCGTAGAGATCATGAGATGGCATACTATGCAGATGCCAGTGTTATAGAAGAGCAGCTCGCCGCTAAAAAAGCGGTCCGGGAATATAATACAGTGATGCCGTTTGACCCTGAGAAAGGACTGGAGTGTCTTGACCGGGCAGGGATCGTACACGGTAAGAATGTATATTTTGAGCCGCCTTTCCACTGCGAGTACGGAACCCATATCGCCCTGGGGGAGAATTTCTATTCCAATACCGGGTGCGTCATGCTCGACGTTGCAAAAATCCGGATCGGAAACAACGTCATGTTCGGACCAAACGTGTCAATCTACACGGCAGGCCATCCGCTCCATCCAGACAGCAGGAACTCGGGATACGAGTACGGCATCCCTGTTACGATCGGAAATAACGTATGGATCGGGGGAAGCTGCGTTATCCTTCCCGGCGTCACGATCGGAGACAATGCAGTGATCGGAGCAGGGAGCGTTGTTACAAAGGATATTCCTGACAATGTATGCGCCGCGGGCAATCCATGCAGGGTGATCCGTGAGATCACGGAAGAGGACCGCCCTTACTATTATAAGAACCGCAGATTCGACGAGGAAGTATGGGAAAAGATAAAATAATATCTAAACGAAATCTATTTGCCATCTTCCCGGGAATCTTGTATAATCAACTGGTTTGATAAAGTTTGTTTGTTCAGAGGCAGAATTGTCAGAGGTAGATTATGAGAAAATTAGCTTTAAGTGATGAAATATTACTGAATATTGAAAAACCTGCCCGCTACATCGGCGGCGAGGTGAATTCCGTGATGAAAGATAAAGACAAGGTGGATATCCGCTTTGCCATGTGTTTTCCCGATGTATATGAGATTGGTATGTCCCATCTGGGTATCCAGATCCTGTATGATATGTTTAACCGCAGGGAGGACGTATGGTGCGAGCGGGTCTATTCGCCGTGGACGGATCTGGACAAAGTGATGAGGGAACACCAGATCCCCCTCTTTGCCCTGGAGTCTCAGGACCCGGTGCGGGAGTTTGATTTTCTCGGCATTACGATCCAGTATGAGATGTGTTATACGAATATCCTCCAGATCCTTGAGCTGAGCCAGATCCCACTCCATGCGTCAGAACGCACGGATACAGATCCCATTGTCATCGGAGGAGGACCGTGCTCTTACAATCCTGAGCCTCTCGCTGATTAGGCTGATTGCCGGTAGCAAGCTGCCTTCCGCTGAGAAATTCGAAAGCTGGATAT